>USSH01000007.1 GCA_900557435.1 uncultured Coprococcus sp.
GGTCGTTTCCCCATTATCAATCCCCGCCTTTCTGAACGCTGATACGACCTTGTATTTCTTTGTATTCCTGTACAGCTCTTCGTCCTGTTCCCCCACAAGTATCTCTCTGAAATAGGTACTTCTCAGATTATTGGTATTTCCAATTCCCTTCATTCTGATGTACCTGTTCTCCGGATTGGTAGTCGTAAAACATATAAAATCCTTATTTATGACCTCCAACGGTCTCAGGTTATGAGATGTGAAAATAAACTGTCCCTTTCCCGATTCCTGGAATGTCTGCAGCACCTCTCCCAATAGATACTCAAACACTCCTGCATCCAGTTCATCTATAGCGATCGTACACGACTGCTCATTGTACGCATCTATGATAAGACTGAGCACCGAGACTATCTTTCTGATTCCATCAGACTCATATCGAAATGGCATCAAAAGTCTTCCATCAGGCGCAGCATCGGCATTGTGCTCATTGCTCATATCTGATTCATTGCGGCTCGACACTATCTCTACAACATGTCCCATGCTGCCATCCTTCATCATGGTTGGAGAAAGCTCATGCATATCTACATTCAATCCCGGTACGATCTGACTGAGCACTATGTTAATATTGTCAAACTGCGACTTAAGTTCCGAAAACACAAGATCCGGCATTATATTTGGCATGTCTGTCTTGAGCAGGTACCTGCCGCTCTGGGTATAAAGAGGGAGTCCATAGTTGAGCCTTATATATCCTGTGGACTTCGTGTCCACCACATGAAGATAGAGCTGACTGTAATATGCAAGCTCCAGCACAACCTGGTAAAACTCCGAGTACAGCCCACAGTCATCAAACACTTTCGACGCACCGAGGGAGAACACAAATGATGTTGATTTCTCCTCCGCAAGTCTTCTCACTATGTTCAGTTCATCCAGAGATTTCTTGTCACCCGCCACGAAAAACTTCTGCTTCGACACAGGGCCAAATGGTCTCTCATCCCCGGATGTATCTATGATCGGCTGCATTATGATCTTTCTGCCGTCAAAATCCCCTGACATGCTGAGTTTCTCGTCACTTATCTTAACCCTGTACTTTGAGTGCTGCGAACTGCTGGCATCATCTGCACCGTACTGTCCAAAGCCGCCAGACTGTTCGGTTTCAACTGCCGAGAGTGCAAACTCATACACGGCCTTCCTTATACGCCCATCCGGGTACTGAAGGTCAAATGTGAACTCAAGTCTGGACTTATCCTGTCCTTTTGCCACACATTCAGCGTATACTCCGGGTACCTCAACACCCATCATCAGCAATTTTAAAATAGCTAACGCCTCTATAAAACTCGTTTTTCCTGATCCGTTCTGTCCATACAGCCCCAATATATCTGCTTCCGTTCCATACGGGACATATTTCTTTCCGCATGCAAATACTATCTCGCCATGCTCAACGCTCTTGAAATTATCAAGGACGGCCTTCTGTATCCTTATCGTAGGCAATCTGTCCCAATGGTCTTCTCTAAATTGTCTGATTCTCATTCACGGTCTCCTCAGATGTTATTGATTTAATACTGTAATTATATGTTTATCCATTACATTCGTCAACAGACATCGTTTTTTGAATTTTTTATTTTATTTTTCTTATTTCTTCCGGTTTTACCATTTCTATATCTGAGTGGAGGCTCTCCCACATCAGAAGAAAACCTTCTGATGAAATAGCTTACATTTGGATATCCTGATTTCATGGCAATCTCCGTGACCGGCAGGTCTGTAGACTCAAGAAGATGCCTTGCATATCTAAGTCTCACATAGTTCACATACTGGGTAAGTGTCATGTGGAATCTCTCACTGAATAACCTTGACATGTATTTTTCTGACAGATGAAAATGTTCAGAGAGTTCAGCAAGCCCTATGTTATCATGATAATTATCCTGTATATACAGAAGTATCTCCTTTTCCAGTTCACCTGATGCATTCCTTGTCAGCTCTTCAAGCTGACCGTATTCCACAAGCAGATCCATCATCTGTAAAAGCCGGATCCTCACCTGTATCTGTCTGTGTGTACCCATTTTCCCATTCTCCTCCACCAGTTCATCAAGGATAGGTATGAGTTTTCCGAGCAGATTCCGGTTCGCCACCTCTGGTCTGAATCCCCGTGTATGATTCCTGAGTGGAAAAAACACTTCATCCTCCAGGGCATCCTTAGTCTGAAATGATATGAATTCCAGAGGAAATATAAATGTAAAATAGTCCACAAGAGTGTCCGGAGCGCTCATCATATGCAGTACTCCCGGACTTGCAATAAACACTGAGCCGTCTTCACCTGTGAACTCCTGTCCATCAATCTCCACCGTAAGCGGGCCTTTCCTCACATATATTATCTCCACCTCATCATGCCAATGGACCGGGATCTGAAATGCATGAGGAAAATATCGCATATGATACTCACAAAATGGATATTCTCTTGTTCCGTGCGGATGATTTTCCTTTAATTCTGCGTACATTGTTCTCCTCTGATATTGATTTGTTATATATTGCGTTGATTTTTACATCATGCAGCTTTGTCATATTAACTCATATGTGGAATATGTGCAACTTTTAATTGAAATAGTACAAGATTCGCGCAGCATCAATGCGATATTATACAATTTAGTTATAACTCATGATTTTATACCCATCACCAAAGGAGTACTTATTATATGAAGAAATTATCCGCACTTTTTATACCTATATGTTTTGAAACACTATTCTATATGCTGTCCGGCATGGTGGACACACTCATGCTCTCATCAGTTGGCGACTATGCCGTGGGTGCTGTCGGAACCGCCAACAGCTACATAGGCATGTTTATCATCATGTTCTCCATCATATCATCAGGAATGATGACTGTCATGACTCAGAACATAGGCGCAGGCAGGCCTGGCATCGCCTATCAGGCTCGTCAGCTTGGTCTTATATTTAATTCAGTCATAGGTGTGGGAATGTCCATATTCCTGTTCGTCTTCTCCGGCGGCATTCTTGACCTGATAGGAATAGCCGGGAATCTCAGGGAACCTGCCATGAGCTATCTTGAGATCGTAGGCGGAGGCTGCTTTCTGAACGCACTGATCCCAATATTTGCAAGCTACCTCAGGGCATTTGGACATACAAAGCAGCCTCTCATCGCTACTATAATCGGCAACCTTGTAAACTTCGCCTTAAATGCAGTTTTTCTCTTTTCGCTGCATAAAGGAGTGCAGGGTGTCGCTACAGCGACAGTCATATCCAAGGTTATCAACCTTGCAATTGTTATCTTTTTCTCCTGCACCCTTGTAAAAGCAGGGAAAAACCCCGAAAGGCTTCCTAACAGAACTGTCCTTTCACAGATCATCAGGGTCGGACTGCCATCTGCATTCGAATCCGTTCTGTACAATGTCGCCATGATGCTGGTGGTCAAGTTCCTGAACCAGATGGATACTGATGGAATAAATGTCACGGCACGATCCTACGCAGCCCAGATAAGCAACTTCTCCTACTGCGTCGGCTCAGCACTTGCCCAGGCAAACGCCATCATGACAGGATGGCATATCGGTTCCGGTGATATAGATGCATGTAAAAGAGATACCAAAAAGGCCGCCATCATCGGTGTGATCGTGGCGACCTGTCTTGAAACTTTATTTGCTGTCACAGCCCCATGGACCATGAGACTTTTTACTGACAACCCGGACATGGTTCATATTGTCACAAGGCTTCTTGCAATTGACATCATCCTCGAGGTCGGCAGAGTTACAAACCTTGTCTACGGCCAGGCCTTAAAGACCAGCGGAGATGCGGTATTCCCGGCCGTCATAGCAGCGGTCTTTATGTACGTGTGTGCTGTCGGCGGTACATGGATGTTCGGCCTGCACCTTGGGCTCCTTGCAACCGGCGCCTATATAGGCCTTACCTGTGATGAATGTGTGCGCGCAGTTGGTATGGTCCTGCGCTGGCGAAGCGGAAAGTGGACGGAGAAGAAACTGGTGTGATAATACACTAATACTATACGTATTCCAGAATGTATCAGACCAGTCATACGCTAGGCATTTATCACAGAATTCCCCCTATCATATACACCACAAATGCTGCAAGCCACGCCACAACACACTGCCAAATCACTACCATGACAGCCCAGCGATGTCCCATCTCTCTCTTGATGGAGGCGATAGCTGCTATACAAGGCGAGTAAAGCAGGCTGAATACGAGCAGTGATGCTGCAGCTCTGGTTGTGATGGCTGCGGTCACTGAGCCGTTAAACAATATCTCGAGTGTGGATACCACACTCTCCTTCGCCATGATACCACTTATGAGCGACGTACATATCCTCCAATCGCCAAGTCCAAGTGGCTTAAATATCGGCACCAAAAGTCCGGCTATCGCAGCAAGTATGCTGTCCTGCGAGTCTTTCACCATATTGAGGTGCATATCAAAACTCTGAAGGAACCAGATACATATAGTTGCTAGGAATATGACTGTGAACGCCTTCTGAAGAAAGTCCTTTGCCTTCTCCCACAGGAGCTGGCCTACGTTCTTCGCACCCGGAAGTCTGTAATTTGGAAGCTCCATGACAAAGGGAACCGCATTGCCCTTAAACAATGTGCTTCGGTAAACCATAGCTACGATTATTCCTATCGCAATTCCAAGGAAATAAAGCCCAGCCATAATAAGTCCGCCCTTTCCAGGGAAGAATGCGCTTACAAAGAACGCATATATAGGAAGCTTTGCCGAACAGCTCATGTATGGAGTGAGCAGAATAGTCATCTTTCGGTCTCTCTCACTCGGGAGTGTCCTGGTTGCCATGACTGCCGGAACCGTACAGCCAAAGCCTATCAGCATCGGAACTATGCTCTTGCCGGAAAGTCCGATCTTCCTTAGCAGCTTATCCATGACAAATGCGACTCTTGCGATATATCCACTGTCCTCCATAAGTGACAGGAAGAAGAACAAGGTAACGATTATTGGAAGGAAGCTGAGCACACTTCCCACTCCTGCAAATATTCCATCCATAACCAGGCTCTTGACTACCACATTTACATTTGCTGCGGTGAGAAGCTTTCCCACCTGAACCGTAAGTGCAGCTATCCCCATCTCCAGAAGTTTCTGAAGTCCTGCTCCGATCACGTTAAATGTCAAATAGAAAACCGCCAGCATGATACCGATAAAGCACGGGATTGCAGTATACTTTCCGGTGAGGATACGATCTATCTTTTCGCTTCTGATCCTCTCCTTGCTCTCCTTCGGCTTGACCACGCAGTTTTCACATACCTTTTCTATGAAATTAAATCTCATATCAGCTATGGCTGCACTCCTGTCAAGACCTCGCTCTTTTTCCATCTGGATTATAAGATGTTCTATCGTCTCTTTCTCATTCTCATCAAGTCCAAGCCTTTCAAGTATGAGATGATCTCCCTCTATGATCTTGGTTGCAGCGAATCTAAGCGGCAGATCTGCTGCCTTTACATGATCCTCTATGAGATGCGCCACCGCATGTATACATCTATGTACTGCTCCGCCAAACTCATTCTCATCACAGAAGTCCTGTCTTCCAGGCTTTTCCTGATACTTGGCTATATGTATAGCGTGTCTTACAAGCTCATCCACACCCTCATTCTTTGCCGCAGATATAGGCACAACCGGAGTTCCAAGCATTGCCTCCATCCCATTTACATCTATGGAGCCTGAATTGCCTGTGACCTCATCCATCATGTTGAGTGCGACGACAACAGGTATCTCCATCTCAAGAAGCTGCATTGTGAGATACATATTTCGCTCTATATTAGTAGCGTCTACTATATTGATGATAGCCTTTGGGTGATCATCAAGCACAAAATTTCTAGACACGATCTCCTCGCTGCTGTAAGGAGACATCGAATATATTCCGGGCAGATCCGTCACAGAGGTATTCTCCCTGCCCCTTATCGGACCATCCTTTCTGTCGACAGTTACTCCGGGGAAATTGCCTATATGCTGATTTGATCCGGTAAGCTGATTGAACAGAGTCGTCTTTCCACAGTTCTGATTGCCGACCAGGGCAAATGTAAGTCTTGTTCCTTCCGGGAGCGGATCACCGTCCCCTTTGACGTGATATTTTCCTTCCTCGCCAAGTCCGGGATGCGCCTTTTCCTCTATGGTCTCAACCCTGGTGTGTGCTCTGGACCTTGTCTCTATCTGCTCTGCATCTATCTGCTCTGCATCAGCCAGTCTGAGCGTAAGTTCATATCCATGGATCTGAAACTCCATAGGATCGCCCATCGGGGCAAGTTTCACAAGGGTGAGCTCCGCTCCAGGGATAACACCCATGTCAAGGAAATGCTGTCTTAGCTCTCCTTCACCGCCAACGGCCTTTATTCTGGCGCTCTGTCCTACCTTCAAATCTCTCAGTGTCATAATTGATTATCCTTCTTTCATCATTCGCCCAGATTCATCCACGCAGTATTTCAGTACCACAAAATTGTCTGTCGAATGCCGTCTCTTTATGTTTATTGATAATTTTTTCTCAATTATAGCACGATGAGTTCTATGCGCAATAGCTTTATACATCCATATTTTTCACACCATATTTTTTTAGGTCTACACGGTCATTCTCAACCTCTATACCATCAGCTCTGAGCCGTTCTGCCTGGACATCTGCCCCGCCAAATGCAAACGCACCCGCCAGCTCGCCCTTGGAATTCACCACGCGGTAACACGGAATATTCTCAGGATCCGGATTTTTGTGGAGCGCATTCCCGACCGCCCTCGCCATCTTTCTATCGCCTGCCAGCTCAGCTACCTGACCGTAAGTGGCAACACAGCCCTTCGGTATCTTCTTCACCGCATCATAGATCCTCTTTGTCGGGCTGTATGTAACTATGTCATAGCTCTCCGCTATCATCTGCTTCACCGCATCCTCTGGCACACTTCCATCAAGTATGATCGTATTCCAGTGCTCCTTGTTCTGGTGCCATCCAGGTATAACTGATTCGAACGCCTGTCTCCAGAAATCCAGCGACTCTGAATCAGCTTTAACGTTCAGATTGATATATCCATTCCTCTCATAAGTCCATAGAAATGCTTTCTTACTTCCCTTGACTCTCACAAGCTGCCAGTTCTGATCGTGAAATGGAGCCTCCTGGTAAGTATCTGGAAATGAGAGACCATATGCCAGAACTTCCTCTCTTGTTGTCATGTGTATTTTTCCTTTCTTGTGTTGCAATTATGTAATTAGCTGCCAGTTTTCCAGCTATATAACTTGTCGTTTTTATCTTTTCTCATTTTTCAGTGTCTATTTATCACAAATTTGTATCTTTTTCCACAATATGTGCACCCAATACCACAAAAATATATTTCTTGTGATCTTTTTGTCTTTTTTCAGCTAAAAAGCGATAAAATTGTATCTTTTCAACGCAAAACAGCCGTTTAAGGACAATTATAAATCACCGCAGCCAGGGCAGCCCTTTGAAGAACTCGCTTCGCGTGTTTTAAATCATAATTCTGCAGAAATCATAACATAGAACTACCTGTATCCCTTAAGATATTTCTTCTGCTCGTCCGTTATGCGGTAACTCTCCACCGCCTTCTGTATCGTCTTTCGGTGAACCCAGTCGGACATGCGGTGCTCTTCTATATATGGAATGACCGCATCCCACTGCTTTGCAAGGGCAGTAGCCATATACCATGCGATCATCATGTTGACATAATACTCATCAGACTTAACTTCCGCCACAATCCGCACATACTCAGGATCAAAGTCCTCATCGAGATAAAGCCTCATGAGCATTCCTATTCCATACCGTATAGTATAGGTCTCGCTTGAGGCGATCCAACGCTTAATGACCGGCAACAAATCTTCCTTGTGATCTTCAAAACACTTCGGCGCAGGGAAATCACAGGTTGCCCAGTTGTCTATATAAGGAATGAATCTCTCTATCTCTGAAAGACATTTTTCATAATCCTTTATCCCGGTTATGAGCATCATGTGGAGATTGTTCTCCTCATAATAACGGTGTGGAAGTTCTTTTATAAACTTTTCTGACAGTTCTGTTCCAGCTATACTCTTTGCATATTTTCTGAGCATTGGAACTCTTATGCCTATTACCGTCTCCTTGTCGATGTCTGGCATAAGCCTGCTATGAAAATCTCTGTATGCCATATCCTGTAGTTCGAACAGCTGTTTCTGAATCTCCTCCATATTTTCACCTTACACTTTCTAATTTTCGCGTTGTCAGTTTCCCAATTTCCACATTTTCCTAATCGAACTCATAATTGTATACAACGGTGACGTCTAATACTATCGAAATTTCTTCACATGCTCCGATATAAACCGAAACAGCTCGATATTGACCTTCTCATTCTTCTCCTCCGCCTCAAGATACTCCGGAATCGGAATATCCGTCTGAATCTCTCCGCATATATCAATACCCAATATTCTTGAATGTCTTATATCACTGGCATATCTTTCATCATTACGACAAGCGTCAGAATTTTTTTCTTCACCCTGACCGCCAAGAAAGACACCGAGCAGGCGTTCAAGTCCATCGATTGACATATCCCCCTGACTCCAGTTCGTCTCCGTGTACTCTGTTCCGAGGACATCTTTGTCTATAGATATGTACAGAGGCAGATCTGTTCTAATAAGTTTCAGCTTATTCTCAAGCAGATCACCATGCAGGTCTTCGGCGGAAAATGTCAACAATCTTCCGCCCTGACTCCCACTATAACTTTCCAAAGTCTGCTCTATATCTGACTCCGGCGGTCCCACTATCACAAGCTGCCTGAGGTTTTTATTCTGACTCAAAGCCTGTCCCGCCCAGTCTCCGCAGCTCATCATTTCTGGAACCATCGGTATCTGCATGTCTGTATGATGATCATACATAACCAGCCCAAATGGCTCATTTATATGATCTGTTATAATCTTCGTTATATAATGATAATTTCCTGAATCGATATAATGTATACCCTGGATTCCGTACGGTTCTATCCTGCCCCATATTTTTTCATATGCATTTTTTGAACAATACATATCTGTCTCTTGTATATCAGAGCAATCTATATATCTGAATCTGTCTATATCTTTTATATCCTCATCACAATATACGTGTGTAAAATCCAGGATCAGATTCTCATTTTTCACCTTGCTGTCACCCATACACAAACTCCTACATATTTAACATACAAAATAATCTCACACCGATGTCAATATTTTACTACTAAACACGATCTCAATACAAAATCGCCCGACTGTATTCTAACACAACCGGGCGATCTTAATCACTATTTGTCTTTCTTTTTCCTTATGTGGATCTCAGGGATTGCCACCGTGTCATATGTCACAGACGAGTCATCCTCACCCACATTATCCTCATTGTCATCATGGCTCTTTGTGTTCACCTCAGGAATAGCCAGATTGTCAAATGACATGTTGAATCTGTGATGCTCTTTATGCTGTTCTTTTTGCTTTTCTTTATTTTTTTCTCTCATAGTTGGTTATACCCCCTAAAGTATGTTTATGAAAAATGTAATTACCAGGCTGTTCAGGAAGTCAGCAAATAAACTTCCTATAAGTGGAATTATCAGATATGCCTTGACCGAAGGAACATAGCGGTCACATATAGCCTGCATGTTCGCCATGGCATTTGGCGTTGCTCCCATACCGAATCCGCATGTTCCGGCGGACAAAACCGCCGCATCGTAATCCCTGCCCATCACGTTGAACACAACAAAATATGTGAACAGCATCATGAGTATGAGCTGTGCCGAGAGCAGTATGATAAGCGGAAGTGCAAGCTCTGCAAGCTGCCACAGCTTCAGGGTTATCATCGCCATTCCAAGGAAAAGCGACAGGCAGATACCACCAAGGTTGTTGATCTCACCCATGTATATATCAAACTTACCGGAATACTCTCCGATATTTCTGATGACCGCAGCCGCGATCATCGCACCTATATATATAGGAAATGTAAGTCCTGTCTTTGTGAGGAGTTCCGATATGATGGTTCCTATTCCTACTGCTATGATGAGCTGAAACACTGCTGCCGCATACATATTGGTATGACGCTCATGTTTCTTCTCATCCTCAACCAGTATACTGTCGTCCTCGGCAACTGCAGTGTCCAAAAGTTTCTTCCTGTCTATGAGTCTCTTGCCTATAGGTCCGCCTATAAGACTTCCTGCGATAAGTCCAAATGTTGCCGCAGCCGTGCATATAGTGGTTGCCCCCTTGACATCAAAATCCTCCAGCACCGGGCCAAACGCTCCTGCAGTTCCATGACCACCTACCATAGGTATAGATCCCGTGCAGAGTCCAACAAGCGGATCAAGATGCAGCAGCTTACTCACCCCGAGTGCCAGAAAATTCTGAAACACTATGAGCACCACAACCAGTCCAAGGAATATGAACAACGATTTTCCTCCGCTCTTCAGCACCTTAAGATTTGCCTGGAATCCAACTGATGTGAAGAAGAATACCATGCACACCTCTCTCAGCGTGTCGTCAAATGTAAATTCTGCTATGCCAAGACTGTAACACACACATGTCAGGACTGCGAAAAGCAGACCTCCTATGACCGGCGCCGGTATGCAAAATTTCTCCAGGAAATTAATTCTTTTCTTTAAAAACTGTCCCAATACAAGTACCAGAACTGACACCGCCAGTGTCTGATACATATCTATCTGTATCTCCATGTAAGACCTCTCTTATCTATATTATATACACATGCAGACATCCGTGATCAGATACCATTTCACCCAATATCATCTGCATATATTCTTTTCCGCATTCAGTATATTTATTATCATCAGCTGACAACTACTGTTCAGCCGGGATCTCTATCCCTTTTTTCTGATAATAAGCTTTCGCACCATCATGAAATGGGATGGTTACGTTCTTCACAGCCTCACTCTCGTCGATCTGGAAAGTGAGTGGTATGGAATACTGTATATCCTGCGAATGTTCAAAGAGAAGTCCTGTGAGCTCCTCCACTATTTCCTCATCCATATCGTCCCTTGCAAGAAGCACCGCTCTGACTCCAAGAGTCTCAACGTCCTGCTCCTGGCCTTCGTATGTTCCCACCGGTATGGTGTAATCTGTATAGAAACCATACACAGATTTCAGTCTGTCCCTGCATTTATCATCTATTCCGATAAGCTTCACATCACACTCTTTAGACAGCTCCTCGATCACTGAAGTCTGTATACCTGCTGTACAGAAGAATGCATCTATCTGGCCTGATTTGAGTTCATTTGCCGCATCCACATAATCGAGATTTACTGTGTCTACAAGGGATTCCACAAGACCTGTCATCTTAAGTATCTGCTCTGCATTTCTCTGGGTTCCTGATTCTTCCTCGCCAACGGAAACTTTCTTGCCCTGAAGATCATCCAGGCTGTCTATGCCTGAGTCAGCCCTCACCACGATCTGACACGCCTCAGTGTACAGACTGGCAACCGCCGAGTAACCACGATACCGCTTCTTATCTGTGACCCCTGTTCCATTGTAGGCTGCATCCACCAGATCTGCCTGTGCTATAGCCATATCAATATACCCATCTGACAGGAGTCTTATATTCGCTGTAGATCCCGCAGTCGCCTTTACTTCAAATTCAAGATCTTCGTCCGCTGCCACTGCCATCTGTGCAAATGCATTTGAGAAGGCATAATACCCACCGCCAACTCCCGCTGCACCAAGCTTCACGGATCTGCTGCCCGCTCCACACCCGGCAAGGGAGAGCGTCATCAGCATGGCTGCCCCCGCTGCAGCCAATCTTTTTATCTTTTTCAGTTTCATTTTTTTCCTCCTTATGTGACTTGGCGAAAGATCTTTCTCTTCGCTATTGCCACCACCATACAACAATCGCGTATAACACGAAATAAAGGGCTTATCGCCCTTTATTATCGCCGTCCATATACCATGTACATCATTATTGTTATTTTACAACTATATCTAACAAAATGATATGGATAATTGTCTTTTGTATCTATAAAATCATCCTGAATCCGTCTATGAGAGCTATATTATTTACTTTTTTATAATTTTTACGCCCTTATCTGCATCAATAATGCCGCCCTTCGCTGTAAGCTTTTTATTCTTTCTGACATCCAGCTTATCTTCATCTTTTTGTTCTTACTCACATCAAGTCTGGTTATCTTGTTGCCTGAACATACAAGATTTTCAAGCTCAGGATTCTTACAAAGTGACTTTACCACTCGTACACCTCTACTTCTAACCCCCACGTGCTGAACAGTGAATCCGCAGCCTCCTCCACAGTCTGACCATCAGGGAGTGCCATGTAACTTCCACTCACGCTCACTATTCCGTCACCACAGTTACTATAGGCTATCCACAGTGCACATTCCTCCCCAGCTGGAATCACCCACACCTGATCCAGCACCGGTTCACTTACTACATACGCCTGATCATACCTAAGTATTGATGAGGCCGCCAATGCACTCGCTCCCCCAGCGCTGGCGGTCACATAATTTCCAAATGCCAAGCATGCATTTTTTTCAACACGGTCTCTGGCCGTATCGGACAGGGACGTTTCACCATCAGTCTGCCCCATAATGAATTTTGCTGCTTTATCCGAGATTATCACAACTGCAATCTTGCCACTTGTGTCGGCTATATTATCACCCCAGTCACTTGCGACTTCAGCAATCTCGTCACTTCCGCCCATTACCTTTATATAAGCTTCATCATTTGCAAGTTCGTTCACCGAAGCCGCCACATCCAGGGCAGTCTCCTTGAACCACTCCTCATCCGGTGTATTGACCTTGAACTTTCCTTGACTCTCTATACCCGATTTGGTTCTATCTGTTTTATCACTGCTTACTACTGATGAACATCCCGCAAGTCCCACCAGTGCCGCAAGCACACATATCACAATTCCTGTCTTTTTCATATTCCATTTACCCCTTTTTTCTCGGTATAAGCCCATTTTTAATGTCTTATTATATAAAGAAACATTCTCCCATATTTTTCTCAAGTATCCATATCCTCGATTTGTCTATAATACAATAACTCCATACATTTACACAACCGTTTAAAACCTAAATAATCTTTTTTCTGCCCGTAGGGTATTTGTAGTGAGTCCTGCAATATATAGTGTGTATGACAAACAAATAACACTGATGTGTTATTACCTAAAACGTAAAAAGGAAATCCTGTGGTGGCTTGAAAACGACAATGACCACCCGTCCGGATATTCAATGGATATTACATCTTAACTCTACTTTTCACTTAAACACTTCCTGTCCGTGCTCTTTAAAGTATACCATCATCTCATGTGTGAGACTCAGGTGCTCCGGATAGTCTGGAATATCATCACGGTTCACCCACTCTCCGGTTGCAAGCTCCTGTCTGTCTATGGTCAGATGTCCGTCACCGCCCTCCGGTATGTCTGCCTGACAGAAATAACCCATGAGAAGATTGCTGTCATAGCCCCATGGCTGTGACTTGTAATAAGTGATATTCTTAACGCTGATGCCGACCTCCTCCATGACCTCCCGTCTGACGGTCTGCTCAGCGCTCTCCCCTATCTCGGTAAATCCCGCTATCAGGGCATATCTCTTGTACTCCCTGCCCGCATATGTGGTAAGTATGATCCTGTCGCCGTCGATCACACCCACTATGACAGCAGGAGCTATGACTGGAAATATCAGCCTGCCGCATGACGGACATCTGAGCATCCTCTCTTTCTCATCATGAACAGTTCTCTCTCCACAGGCACCACAGAACCTGTTGGTCCTGTACCAAAGTGACAGATGCCAGCCTGTCGCCGCCGCAAGAACCGCAGTCTTCGGATGGCAAGCCCTTGTCTTATACATGCTTCGGTATTCATAGCCCGGGGCAGCAAGTCTGTTATCTCCATTCCACATAAAATATGCGGTATCATCTATTGAAAAGAGATAAACCAGATCCTCTATTTTTCTGCCACATCCAGTTATTTTCTTCAGTTCACCGTACGTCATAAACACCAGCCGGTTCTCATCGTCCATCACCCTTGCAAATATCATTTTCTCAGAAAAAGAGAGAACCATATCGTGATCCTCTGGTTCTCTCCTGTTACTATATTGATTATTAAACCTCTGTGGTTCTATATCCTGTATCATGTCTGTATTCTCCATCTTACTCTATTGTATTCCGATATCAGAACACATCGTTATAATATTTTGACAAATATTCCTATAAATTTCTGTTCTGATATACTTTATGCTCCAATGAAAAACACATTTGCAACAGCACGCTCTGTAACTAATATATCAATATTTCTTCATACGCTTTACAAATTAGCGGTATGAAGCTGTGCATGTAAAGTATCATCAGAACATATAATACAACTAGGATTATACATATAATACCCGGAATTGACAACATACTATGGCTCTTCATACCCCTGTAAAACACAGAAGATCTTCTCATCTCCGTTCATCTCGCTGGCTTTCTTTCTGAAGTAGCTGTATCCGCTTTATTCTGATAGACACTTCCAGCGTGCAGGCAATAAACAACTCCTCTATTCTACACTTTTTTCACCGGGCTTCTATATATCGCAGCGCGATATACAGCAACACTTTCTGTTATACCGCTATCACAAAGCATTTCTCCTGACTGTCAAGTTCTGCCGCTCTGCCCCTGTCTCTTGCACTTGTGATATATATGACCTTTGCAAAGCGTTCTATGGTGTTGTGCCTTATTATATGATCCACCACACTGTACTCGCCACCGGAGGCGACTGTCCCAAGCAGCTCCTGAAGCATTACATCATACTCAGAATACTCAAATACATCTCTATGAACAACCTTTGTCTGCGCCGTGTTCATTCTGTACACCGTATGCCCGGTCGCCGACTGCATGAGTTCCTTGCTGATCGTTGCCACAGCCTCTATGATCTTCTTATTCTCCATTTTATCATTCGTAGAAGAATAATCAAATGCCAGCATGGTTGACATATCATTAGGTCTGTCAAACTCTTTGACCATAATATCATCAAATTTTGCAGACATCTTCCAGTGAATCTGCTTTATGCTGTCACCTATGACATATTTTCTGATCTGCAGTATCTCAGAAACATCATTACCTTTAATATGCTTATAATTGACGTCGCTGTCACTGGACTTATTACCCTCAAACTCCTGCAGTACTTCTTCCGATTCATCAGGATATTGATAGAAATAACAGTCCCCATGTGGTCTCAGCTTCTTTGCTGTGATTCCCATCCAGTCATATACCTTTATCCCGAATATATCAATGTTGATTCGTCCACAGTATTTGCTTCCTATCGGGACTTCGTAGGTGCTTGTCTTTTTTGCTCCGACCGAGCAATCCACAGTCGCATTACAATCTGATGCAAATACAACATTCTGGCATCCAAATACAACCCTGACATGAGGTGCCGGAAATACTGAACTGTTCTCAACGCACAATTGGAGCTGTCTGTCCTCCGAAAGCTCATTCAGTATCGTAAAGCTTATCTTTATCTTCTTTGCTACAAACAGATTGATAATAGCTGATATGAGCCAGGCTCCAATTACCGCTGCCGCAATCCATAAAGTATACAGATTATTTGTCCATATGTACGCCAAAAGGAGCAGTATAACTATTATTATGTATTCTATTTTAGTTCTCATATCTATACCTCTCCTACCTTAGTGCATTCCAGAATCCCATTTTGATCTTGCTCAGTATATTTTCTTCATGCACAACCTTCTTCTTCATATCAAGAGCCGATGACCTCACAAACCGTGCATCCTCTTCAGTTGGTATATACCTGCTGAACTTATACTGCTGTAACAATTCCAGAAGCTGCGGACTTATGTTATCTTCCAGATTCTTCTTCTGGTAAGCCATGAGCGCCGCCATATAATCTCCGGACGCAGCAATAGACTTTTCACTATCCTTGTCATTCATTCTCTTTCTTCTTAGAATCGCACAGATTATTCTTCTTATTATCAGAACAACTGCAAATAACGCCACAAGTCCAAGAATTATATATCCGATAAGTAGTACAGTCTCCATCGAACCGCCACCACCGCCGTTATCCTCCTGCTGATCTTCCGGCTCAGGTGGAATTGTCTGCGGTGTTGTTCCGCTGTTTGCATTGGCCATACCTGTATCATCGTCATCCGAATAATATCCGGGTGTCACCTCTATCGGGATGAAACCCAGTCCACCTGCATATATCTCAACCCACGCATGAGAATCTTCATCGGTGACAGATATCACATCCGATCCAGCCTCAGGGTTCACAAGATATCCCTCCACATATCTGGCCGGTATACCATAATACCTGAAAAGCATTGTAGCTGCCGTTGCAAAATGTGCTGAATATCCTGATTTGTGCCCACTGAGCATCTCTATTACAAAATCTTCATCGCCTGAATATTCATCTGCATCGTTACTGTAGGACATATTTCCCGCTGTATAATCACGCACAACTTTAATTGCGTCGAACGGATTCATCTTCTGTCCGGCATTTGGAGCATGACTGTCAAAATACGCCCTCAATTCATCTGGAACATCTTCGTAATAAGTCCTCGCAAATGTACCATATACATTCTCACTGTCATGAAACAGCTTATCGCCCGTCTGATCCTGATACCACGTCTCTCCGTATATGGCTTTATAATCATTGTTCATTACATCCACCATATCAAAGAAATAATCCGTCTCGCGGCCAAGTCCCTGTGATCTGAAATTCACATCATTCTTAGGTGCGTACAGATTTTCAAGCGAGCCATATGTGACACATTCCGGCACATACTGGTATTTTCTTCTAGCCGATATGTTGGATACCTCAACATATATACTGTTTTCTTTTGCCTCTCCGCCATGCTCCGCAGATTGTGTTACATAAGCTGAAAGATTGGTAAGCGGTGAATAATCATTGCTTGAAAACCAGTCAAATACACCCTCGTAGTCTCCGCCATATATCTTGAGATCGCTGTCTTCCCAACCGTCTTCTGTATACTTTGATCCAACAAATCCCCTCATATACATCTGCTTTGGCTGTGACATCCTGATCTGAAGTCTCTCTTCTCCTGTTATCACTGTTTCATTGTATCTTGAAAATTTGCCCTCAGGATAATCACTTTTTCCATATACGACATTCTCTCCATGATACTGCATATTTGTCTTGATATCATCAACGATCTGAAGCGGACTGTAGGTCATGAACATATAAACCGCCATAGTTACCCCCGCCACAACAGCCATACAGATTCCAAGATGTATATACATGTCTGCGGTTATCTTTCCGTGGACATTTCCCACGTACATTACAAGAACCACACTCACCAGACCAGTCATCAGCCATACCGGGTGACCCTCTCCCTTGTATATCATAGGAAGCGTGACTGCAAGAAATACCAGCAATGCAGCTAGAAGATTAAGTCTGGCCTTTATGATCAAAGCTACAACAGCAGCTGTGACAACAGAGAAAATTATCACTGTTATCAGCTCATCTGTCTTTGCAGTGCTCTCATCGACGACAAACATCAGGTTAGCCATAGCCATATTTTTGTTTACAGTTGTCAGGATGTCATTCGCAATCTTCGCAAATCCATTTCCAACCTGATTCAGCATTGCACCACAGACCGCTGCCACGACCACAACAAACGCCGCATAGCCAATGATCGCTGATTTCTTTTTTCTGAGCAAAAATTGGAATAAAAAACCTCCAGCAAGCGCTCCCGGCAACACAGCAGCAACACCAGCACTCATATTAAATCCGGATACTATTCCCATAAGAATACTAAGAGAAGCCACGCCTGTGATCAATCCTCTGAGTATCCATGTGTTCTTTGACGAAGCCTTTATTCCACTTATGTCAACCGAAATCTCATTTCCCATAAGCTACTCCACTTCTTCTATGTCTATAATATCTATCTCACCAGGGGTGTCATCATCCCCGCCTATGCCACGTCCGCCTGAACCATCGCCTCCGGAGCCGCCGTCTCCAGAACCGCCTTTTCCGCCTTTGCCGTCTTTACCACCATCACCTGAACCACCGTCGTCTACGCCTATTCCATCTTCTCCGCCTGGCTGATCATCGCCACCATCAGCCGGTATTACAGCTGGTTCGTCCTGTGGCTTCTGATCTGGTTCATCAGGCTTGACCTGGGTGTCATCCTCTGTAGCTTTCTCTGTGTCAGCCTGGGTTGTTGCCTCTGTGGTTGCCTCTGTAGTCGCCTCTGTAGTCGCCTCCGTGGTTGCTTCTGTGGTTGCCTCCGTGGTCGCCTGTGTCGTCATTTCCGTGGTTGCCTCTGTGGTCTGATCCTCAGTCTTTTCTCCGGAATCATCCTCCGTATTGTCATTTTCTTTATCAGCCATATCAGCAAACTTCTGATCGTTCATACGCTCCTCTGTATTCTGGTTGTTTTTCATTGTAAATTTGGATTTTTCTCTGGTACAGCCCGTTGCTGCAACAGAAAGTATCAGTCCGGCCACAAGGAGACCATATATCTTCTTTCTCATCGCATATTCTCCTATCTAAAGCATGTTGCTTAACTAAGTATGTCTATCTTCTCGCTCCATTTATCACAGGAGGCTTTACCTGTCCCAATATACCCTTAACTATATTTTCTTCTGCATTTTTCTCCCTGCGGGCAGAAGGTGTAAGCACAAGTCTATGCATAAATACATCGAATATCACTGCCGAAACATCACTTGGAATAATGTAATTTCTTCCGTTCATGTAGGCGCAGGCTTTTGCAAGATTGGCAAATGCCTTTGTTCCTCTCGGACTTATTCCACACTCTATCTTGTCATGATGTCTTGTTGCATCAACAAGAAGAGATATATATTCCGCAACTTCCTGTGAAATATATGTCTGTGCAACCTGTGTTCTTATCGCTACGAGCTGCTCAAGATTCATAACAGGAACTATCTGATCTATCGGATTACCTCCATGATCTTCAAGGATCATAGCCATCTGGCTCTGAACATCCGGATATCCCATACTGAGCTTAACCATAAATCTATCCAGCTGGGAATCAGGAAGTGCCTGTGTTCCACCGGATGTAATAGGGTTCTGAGTCGCTATGGTTATAAACGGATTCGGAAGCTTATATGTGCTGCCCTCCGCCGTAACCGTTCCTTCTGCCATAGCCTCAAGGAGTGCAGCCTGTGTCTTGCTTGAAGTTCTGTTGATCTCATCAGCCAGCAGAAGGTTTGTGAATACAGGACCCTTTGTAAACTGCATTTTGTTTGTCTCTTTGTTAAGGATAGAATATCCCACTATATCACTTGGCATCGTGTCCGGTGTAAACTGTATTCTGTCATCATTAAGACTCATTGCCTTTGCAAGTGACTTGGCAAGTGTAGTTTTACCAAGTCCGGGGTTATCTTCAAGCAGTATATGTCCTGATGCAAGAATAACCATAATAACCTTGCATATAACCTCATCTTTACCCTTTATTGCCTTTTTTATCTCCAATATTAACTGTTGTATCTGCTGATTCATTCTCTTTTCTCCATCTCAAGTTATACTATATGTCTACAGGCTATCATCTCTTCCACTTTGCGTACACCCTTGTTCCGGCAGCAAGTCTTGTATTGATGGCCACCTTTATCTCTCTTCCTGCCTTCTTGTAGTACCAGCCGTCGAATTTATATCCGCTTCTCTTCGGAGTATAAAGCTGTCCCTTGCAGAATGATGGGCTTGTCTTAAGTGTCTTTCCCTTTACAAATGCAACCGTCCTGATCGATGAGCTACTACCTATCTTTCCACCATTTGGATTGAATGTAACAGTCTCCCGCTTGTTGCATACGTCACAGAACGTTGCCCAGTCAGTGTATGTATATTGTCCCTTTGAATCTTTATACTTCGCACGTACCTGCACTACTATATAACCAAGTGAATATGGAACCTTAAGTCCCTGTCCGAGAGGTTTTCCGCTCTTCTTAGTTATAGCATAAACTCTGGCACTCTTTAATCCCGCTGTATTTTTCGCATATCTGTACTGAAGCGAGACAAATTTTTCATCATTATTCCATGACACTTTCACAACTTTATTTCTATTGTCAAGTGTAGATCCATTCTTATCTACCTTAAGCTTCTTCCAGCGTGCTGTGAGGGTCAGTGATCCAACGATCTTATCACCGCGGACTGCTTTATAGATCTTATTTCCTTTCTTGTAATACCATCCATCGAATAAATATCCCGATCTCTTCTCAAATGCACCGACTGCAGATTTACTTCCAAGAGTACTTTTATATGCGTACGAGACAGTCTTGACAACCTTTCTGCCGCTTCTGTCTCTATAGTCAAGGTCAAATTTCACATTGTAGTTAGGTCTTCTAATATCCGCATACAAAGTTAGTGACTTGTCTACTCTGCTGGTCGCTGTCACATAATGCTTTGTGTTTCTAATCTGATAATACCATCCAAGGAAAATTTTATTATCGCGCTTCTGTTGTTGTGACAGATCCGGCACATGATTTCCAAGCTCCGTTCTCCAGTTGTATGTTTTTGTAACACTGCTCTTTCCACCCAGCGTTCCGCCTTTACAATCGAATGTTATATTATACTTTTTAATCTGCCATATTGGATAGATGGTTATATCTCCTGCCTTCCGGTATTCTGTCTCAGAAGTTATCTTTGTTCCACTAGGCGTCTTCCATCCCTTGAAATCGTATCCTTTAAGCGTCGGAGTCGGAAGCTTTGAATAGAAAGTACTTCCGTAATATACCGGTATTTCCTGTCTTGTATTTGCCGGCAGTGATGCAACGCCCTCTTTGGTAACTATATCCAGCATAACCTTGTATTGGTTCGGCTTCCACTGGGCATATAATGTGATCACCGTAACATATGGATCATCTGCGCTTGGAACTCCGGTTGCAAGTATCTGATAATCAGCCTTCGGTCTGATCTTGTCATCTACTCTCTTTCCTGAACCATCAACAGCTGTATTCCATGAATCAAAATAATATCCACTTCTCAAATCCGGCTCAGGAATCGAAATGTTGAATCTCTCATTATCACTATATGTGAGTTCTTTATCCCGAACAGTACTTTGGGTTCCGGTCTCAAAATGTATTATGTATTTGCCGCATACCCATATACCATATAGCACAACCTCCTCGCCATCCTCAGTCGCAAGAGATATATCGTATGTCTCTCCCGCCTCAAATGTCTTAGACGTATCACTTTCATTCACCTCTGTGCACCACTTTACAAAATGATATCCGTCCCTGTTCATCTTGGATGAATCAAACTCAGGTATCGTAAACGGCTTTCCATATTCACATTCTATGCTATCTGGTGGTGTTCCTTCTCCTTCCGCTCCAACCTCAAATCTTATTGTGTATTTTACCGGTGTCCACTGAGCGTAAAGCACATATGTTTCAGGTGTTGCAATCAGGTTCTTTACAAGTTCTCCCTCCTGATACTGCTGTCCACTTCCATCAGGCTCGGTATTCCAGCCGGTGAATCTGTATCCAGGGCATGAGAAATTACACAAACCAAGCTTTTTTTCTTTATCATATACGCACTGAACATCTGGCTGATATCCCGCAGCCACGATTCCCTCCGGCGCATTTGCATCAAACTTTATATTATAATTTATAGGCTTCCACACCGCATACAGACTCACTATTATGTTTGCATCTGTAAGGTTAAGTATATCCTCGTCTATATCATAGTCAGCATCCCCATTTGGACTTTTCGCCCATCCCACTAATGTATATCCTTCTCTACTACATGTGATTCCTGACAGGTTAAATGTGGAAGCATACGTCACATCTCCATAGACAACAGATGATCCCGTCACATTTCCTTTCGTCACCGCACCATGATTTCCGTCAACAATAACTTTGTATCTGATCGGTTCCATCTTAGCCTGAACTGTAACTGTACCATTGTTTACCGTAGTAGCATTTTTGATGGATGTCACTAATGAACCATTATAGTACCATCCCTTGAACTCATACCCCTTACACCTCACTATATTCTGTGGCAGTGTAACGGTTGTATCATAGGATGCTGTAACATATGTTTTATCATACGTCACTGACGCCTGTATATTTTCATTCTTATTTGTCCAGCACCTTGTACTTGTGAAATTTATTCTGTACTGTATAGGCGTCCACACTGCATATAGATTTACAACCGCACCGGATGTCGATGACAGATTTATCACGGAAGCGCCATCATTATATGTCTTGCTTCCATTTGCGGTTAATGACCATCCATCGAATACATATCCGGTCTTTGTAAATATATTGATTGATAATCCCCTCTGATTGTTATAAGTCATAGACTGATCCGGCTGACTTCCCTGACCTCCGTTCGCATTGAATCTTACTTTGTATGTGATCGGAGTCCATATTGCATAAAGATTTATCGCACCAGTTGTTGTGATCTTGCTTATAGATGCCCCAGGGGTATACTTTGTACCGGTTCCGTCAGCCTTTGTGTTCCATGAGCTTATAGCGTATCCTGTTTTTCTAAACGCTGTGTTTGCA
>USSH01000008.1 GCA_900557435.1 uncultured Coprococcus sp.
TGAACAGGCATTAGCAGATGAGAATAAAGTGTTTATTATCAGTGCTTTTCCAGAGTTCCTTGTGGATTACTTTGGAATAAAACTATGGAGAACATGTGTGAAACATACAAAGAATCAGAGGGGTATTTATAATTGCAACTTAAAAGAGGAATATATCGCAGGTAGAGTCTGAAATGGATAAGACAATTAATATATGTGAAGCCTTGATTTATAGGGCTTCACAATTTTTTCACAAAATTTATTAGCACTCAGTATTGACGAGTGCTAGCAGAAGTGGTATAACATAATCAGTCAAAGGAAAGAGCTTCTAAATAGAAATTAACGATAAGCCTTGAAGCGATCCTTTGAAAAGGAAACGAAATTATTAACATGTATATACCTGATGCGATAAAAGCAGAGGGGATAGATATTGGAAGGAGAGATGACTTATGTTAATGCCTAGTATTATTGGAGATAGCTTTTTAGATGATTTCTTTGGATATCCTGAGAGGACTTATGTAGCACCAAAGCAGACACAGATGAATGGATTTATGCAGGCTGATGTAGCCGAGAGCGAGGATGCCTACACAGTTGAGATGAATCTTCCAGGAGTTAAGAAAGAGAATGTGAAGATAGAGCTCAAGGATGGATATCTGATCGTGAACGCTTCTACAAAGAGTGAGACCACAGAGGAAGATAAGAAGACAAAGTATATCCGCAAGGAGCGTTACAGCGGCTCAGGCAGCAGAACCTTCTATGTAGGCAAGGATCTGACACAGGAGGATATCAAGGCTAAGTTTGAGGATGGTGTTCTTAAGCTTACAGTTCCAAAGATTGAGAAGAAACCGGAGGAGCCAAAGTCAAAGTATATAACAATTGAATAAATGTACGATAGATGATTACTTTCATTTGTATATAAAAGTCCGGCGCAGGAACCTCCCTCCTGTGCCGGATTTTTTGTGGAAACCCCATGGGGACGGAGGTACCTGACCCCTCCGTCCCCGCGGGGATTGTTGATTGACAACCTTAACTCACAGATTATAATGGGAATAAGCATAATTACAAATAAGACAAGGAGATGTATGACATGAGATACAAGGCAGCGATATTTGATATGGATGGAACAATACTCAATACTCTGGAGGACCTGACAGACAGTACCAATTATGCGCTTTCTCATCATGGATTCCCTGAGAGAACTATAGATGAGGTTAGAAGATTTGTTGGGAATGGCATACGAAAGCTCATTGAGAGAGCTGTGCCGGCGGGAACTGATGTGGCAACGATAGATAAGGTGTTTGATACATTTGCTTCTTATTATAAGGAGCACAGTGCCATCAAGACCAGACCATATGACGGAATACATGATGCCATCGCAAAGCTCAGGGCAGTAGGTGTGAAGACTGCGGTTGTGTCCAACAAGGCGGATTTCGCAGTCCAGGATCTGTGTGTTGACTATTTCCCGGGAATGTTTGATTTCGCACTTGGTGAGAAGTCTGGCATAGCAAAGAAGCCGGCACCTGACATGGTGGAGGAGTGCCTCAGAACGCTTGGTCTTGAGAAGAAGGATGTCGTGTATATAGGTGACTCTGACGTGGATCTTGCCACAGCAAGAAATTCTGGAACGGATGTCATCATGGTTGGCTGGGGATTCAGAGACGAGAAGTTCATCATGAGCCTTGGCGCACCGTTTGTCATACATGACACACAGAAGATCGTTGATATAGTATTGGGAGAGTAGTGGATGCTTACATATTCATTTGACGACAGAGGGATGGATTTCCTCTATGAGCATTTGTACAAAGAGATAAAAAATGACATATTAATGGGAAATCTTAAAGCCCATGAGAAACTGCCGTCAAAGAGGGCACTTGCAGCTCATCTGAATGTGAGCGTGGTCACTGTGGAGAATGCCTACAGCCAGCTTCTTGCGGAGGGGTATATTTATTCCAAGCCGAAGAGCGGGTTCTATGTGTGTGACGTGAAGGCCGAGGATGCGGATGTTGTGGGAGTGCGCAATGCCTACTATGCCAGTGAATATAAGGGTGGTACAGAAGGTTCCGTAATGAAAGATAATGCAAGGCAGAACATGACCTCAGATGAATCGGACGTTGCATACTTGCGCGGAATACGATCGGAAAACCATGTGACAGAGCATTCTCATGTGATCAGGGAACACGCAGAATCCCCTGGCCAGAACAGGTTCTTTGCCGACTTTGTAAACAATTCCACCCTCAGTGAGAACTTCCCATTTTCGACATGGACGAAAATCATGAGGGAGACGATGATGGATGACCGGGAAAAGCTTATGAAGAGATCACCGTCTGGTGGTATATTTGAACTCAGAAAGGCCATTGCGGATTATCTCTATCAGTTCAGGGGGATGTCTGTAAGCCCGAACCAGATCATAGTCGGCGCGGGAACGGAATATCTGTATGGTCTTATCATACAGCTTCTCGGCAGGGACAGCGTATACGGTGTGGAGAATCCGGGATATCAGAAGATACAGCACATATACGATGCATATCAAGTGAAATGCTGTTATATAGACATGGATGAGAGCGGTGTCAACATAGATTCGCTAGAGCGGTCCGGGGCTGATGTGGTGCATATATCACCGTCACACCATTTCCCTACGGGAACTGTCACTCCGGCGAGCAGGAGATATGAACTGCTGGGCTGGGCGGCAAAGCAGGAGGGCAGATATATCATAGAGGATGAATATGACAGTGAATTCCGTCTGGTGGGCAATCCGATCCCAGCACTTCAGAGTATAGATGCCTCAGATAAAGTCATATACATGAATACATTTTCAAAAAGTTTGTCATCAACCATACGAATAAGCTACATGGTATTGCCAATACCGCTCATGGTAAGGTATAATCATGTACTAAGCTTTTATGCGTGTACGGTGTCGAATTTTGATCAGTATACACTCACAAGGTTTATCCAGGAGGGGTATCTGGAAAAGCACATCAACAGGATGAGAAAGTTTTACAGGAACAGCAGGGACAGGATACTCGGTTGTATCAGGAGTCACAGGCTGTATCCACAGGTAACGATAAAGGAAGAGAATGCAGGTCTTCATTTCCTTATGGAGATCGACACGTCATACACGGACAGAGAGATGGTGGACAGGGCTGCCGCGGCAGGAATCAACATATCCAGCCTCAGCCAGTACTGCCACGGAAAAGAGCAGGAGGACAGCCACACACTGGTTATCAATTATTCGGGCATAGAAGAAGACATAATAGAGGAAGCCTGTGACAGACTTCTTGAGAGTGTGGTGTGCTTGACGACATAGCATGCAGACGCCGCGCGGAGCGCATTTCATGCGTTTGCAGGAATTTTTCGTAAGGAGGACAACGGATGAAGATATCATTTGATTCACTTGAGGAGCAGAATATTCAGAACTTTAAGGGCGGCGAAGGCGTATTCAAGCCACGCATGCACGTAGGCAATTACAACAAGATCATGAGGGCAACACTTCCAGCCGGAAGTTCTATAGGACTTCACACACATGACACCAACAGCGAGATCATATTTATCATCTCAGGAGTTGGAACCATGGAGTATGACGACACCATGGAGATACTCAATCCGGGCGACTGCCATTATTGCCCACCGGGACACAGCCATAGTCTGAAGAACAACGGCGATGAGGATCTGGTGTTCTATGCTGTAGTGCCAGAGCACAATTAGAAGAGAATAATATAAGAAAATAAAAAAGAGGTTCTCCCAATCAATGTAACTGGAATATATCTGGAATTCCGGGTGCGCATCAGAATATGGAGGCCTCTTTTTTATGTACAACAAAAATGCCATCCATGGGTAGAAAATACATTATGTCAACTAATGATAATAATAAAATCTTGTTGTTATTGATAAAATAAACTGATAAAATGTTCCTTGTGAAATTTGGAAACGCACTGATGTGCGCGTAGGTCATCAAGCGGTGCTTGACGACATATCACGCAAACGCTGCGCAAAGAGCTTCTAATGCGTTTGCACGACACAGGGCTGAATCATATACACAAAGGACAACAATACAACAGGGCTGGATCATATACACAAGAGCTGCAACAAAACATTGATCACGCATAGGGCAAAAAAAGACAGATGATCGATAAAGGAAGGTGCAGATATGATTTCAGAAGAAAAAACAACAAAGACAGCAGATCCAACTATATCCCGTGAGGAGGCTATAGGGATACTCAACACACCGGATGATCAGCTTGACGAGCTGGTGGCACGTGCCGGAGAGCTCCGAGAGAAGTACAAGGGAAAACATGTGGGAATCCACATCCTGACAAATGCAAGAAGTGGTAACTGCTCTCAGGACTGCGCATACTGCGCACAGTCTTGCCGTTCAAAGGCAGCCATTGACAAGTATCGCTGGGTTGGCGATGAGAAGCTTTACAGAAACAATGATTTTGTGGACAAATACCATCTGTCCAGACATTGTATAGGCCTGAGCGGAATGAAGTTTACGGATGAGGAGATTGAAGAACTTGCGGTGCGCATCCGTAAGATGAAGGAGAGTGGAACACACCTGTGCTGCTCCATCGGATTTCTGACTGAGAAGCAGGCTCATATACTGCGGGATGCAGGCCTTGACAGGATCAATCACAACCTGAATAGCAGCAGGGCATATTACAGTCACATTTGTTCCACGCACACATTTGACCAGAGAGTTGCAAATATAAAGATGCTGCAGAGTGTGGGATTTGAAATATGCAGCGGAGGTATCATAGGAATGGGTGAGAGCAAGGAGGATGTGGTGGACATGCTCTTAGAGCTCAGGGAGATCAACCCCGAGGCGATCCCGATCAACTTCCTTCTTCCGATAGAAGGCACGCCACTGGGAGACATTGATACGTCAGGACTCACAACGGAGTACTGCCTGAAGGTGTTATGCCTTGCGAGGCTCATGGTGCCGCAGGCGGACATAAGATGCGCTGCGGGCAGAGAGATATATTTCAAGGGTGAGGAGAAGAGACTTCTCACAGTTGTCAATTCTATCTTCGCATCCGGCTATCTTACCGAGAACGGACAGGGCATGGAGGACACGATCAAGGCAATCACAGATGCAGGGTTCACATACGAGGTTGAGTCGGCGTAGCGTTAGTTTACATAAATTTTACGCGCTTGTATATTGAAAAATACGATATAAAATGCTAATATAATGGCAAGTTTATAATGATGAGGCTTAAAGCCAGTAGATACACATGAAGTGTGTCTGCTGGCTTTTCTTGCTTTTTACATAGATTTTACATTTCGTTTACCGCATGTGGATAGCAACGCTTTCCTTATGTGGATATGCTTGATTAAGATATCACGCAGACGTCACGCATAAGCGCGTTGTAATGCGTCTGCTCCATATTTACATAAGGAGGAAAGAAACACAGTGGACGAAAGAGTTAAGATAGTGTTTGGATTGCTGGGAGGACTTGCCATGTTCCTATATGGAATGAATAGCATGAGCGATGCACTCCAGAAGGCAGCAGGAGAAAAGATGAAGAGGATATTGGGATTCCTTACCAAGAATCCTTTGATGGGAGCTTTGGCGGGAGCACTTGTAACCGCAGTTCTCCAGAGCAGTTCGGCGACTACGGTCATGGTTATCGGATTTGTAAGTGCAGGACTCATGAGTCTGCCACAGGCTATATCAGTAATATTTGGAGCAAATATAGGAACGACCATGACGGCACAGCTTATGGCGTTCAAGATCAGCAATTACATATATCCGATCATATTTATAGGTTTCATTATGAACTTTGTGTTCAAGAAGGAAAAGATCAGAAATGTTGGTATGGTCATATTCTCATTTGGACTTCTCTTTGAAGGTATCGAGGTCATGGGTGGTGTTATGAAGCCACTTGCGAGCAGTGCGATATTTGTAGATCTGATGGGCAAGGTGTCAGAGATCCCGGTTCTCGGAGTTGTACTTGGCGCAGTTATGACCCTGGTTGTACAGAGCAGTTCAGCGACCATTGCGGTCCTTCAGAACTTTGCATCACAGCCTGGACCTGACGGGATACACAGTGTCATCGGTCTGGCTGGTGCGATACCTATCCTGTTCGGAGATAACATCGGAACAACGATCACAGCGCTTCTGGCATCCATCGGACAGTCCAAGAATGCCAAGAGAACAGCCATCGCGCACAGTACATTCAATATCACAGGAACCATACTTTTCATGTTCCTTATAAGACCGCTGGCTGCATTTGTACAGTGGATATCACCAAAGGGCGATGAACTTGACATCATATCAAGGCAGATAGCAAATGCACATACAACGTTCAATGTGGCATGTACACTTATCTGGCTGCCTCTGATACCTGTTATGGTGAAGATAGTGAAGTTCATCATCAGGGGTGAGGACAAGAAAAATTCAGAGGGCTTTGTAGCCAAGTACCTCGATGATAAAGCTATGTCACAGCCTGCGGCAGCTATCTACATGGCTGCAAAGGAGATATCAAGATTGTCTGTTCATGCGGGCAAGATGATAGGGGCTATGAGAAATGCTATAGAGAAGAGAAATATTACAGATATCCGTGACAAATATGTGGATGAGCATGATAAGGTCAAGGAGCTTCAGGATATAATAGTTGATTTCATCACAAAGCTGATATCAAGCGGTAACCTTACTGAGAAACAGGCAGAGCAGGCGGCAGGACTCATGGTAGTCAGCAACAATATAGAGCGTATAGCAGACAGGTGCGATGAGGTGGATGGCCTGTATAAAAAGATCCTGGATAATGGACAACTGCTGTCGGATGCTGCGATAACCGACCTCACAGCCTGTATGGATATGACAGAGAAACTTTTCAGTGAGTCAATGAATGCAATAATTACTGGGGACAGCGAAACTCCTGATAAGGTTGCTGCAGACAAGAAGAAGATAAGAAAGCTCCAGAGACAGGCAGGCAAGGCACATCTCGCAAGAGTCAAGAAAAACACCTGCGTGAGAAGTCTGACAGCAGATTATTCGGCACTCCTTTACAGCATGGACCGTATGGCGGACAACTGTATATCCATTGCGGAAGAGGCAATCGACGATTTCACATTTGACAAACTTGATATAGAGAATATGGATAGCGACAGTGAAGTCATGGTGAAGGCAGGTGCTCAGGCATGACAAAATACAAATGTGAAAGAACATATAATGACAGGAATATAGACAGAAGCTGCAAAAGGGCTGGACACTGGAAAATGATGGGCAGATTTCTTGCGGTGACTGCACTGGGTTCTCTGCTGCTCACAGGATGTGGCGCCAAATTGGACGTTCCGGATATGTCATCCATGGGTACGATAAACGTGGTTTCCAGAGAGGAAGGTTCCGGTACTAAGACGGAATTTGACAATCTTGTAGATACCGATGCGGCTGGAACAAACACTGTTGCAGACTCCACGGACAAGGTCATATCGGAAGTAGCTTCTGACAAAAATGCGATAGGTTATATAGCCTATAGTGCAGAAAATAACAGTGGCGTAAAGGTGCTGGATGTCGATGGGACAGCTCCGGATGCGGCATCCATAGAAAAGGATAAATATCCTTTGTGCAGGGATTATATATTGGTGTACAACGGAGAGTTGTCGGCTGTGGCACAGGACTTTATGGCTTATGTGAAGTCAGCGGGGCAGGCTGTGGTTGCGGATTATTGTGTCCCTGTAAAGAAAAGCGAGACATTTCTGTCAGACAAGTCTGGTGGTACGGTGGAGATACATGGTTCCACATCGGCAGCTCCAATCGTATCTAAACTTGCAGAGGAATATATGAAGATCAATCCGGCAGCGAAGATTGTGGTCACAGAGTCGGATTCGACACAGGGACTCAATGATGCACTTCAGGGCAGATGTGACCTGGGAATGTCATCCAGAGGTCTTCAGTCATATGAGAGCGAACTGCTCACGTCATATGTATTTGGACGTGATGCGATCGCTGTGATCGTAAACAGTGAAAATCCGTTATCTGACATATCGGTGGATATGCTGAAGAAGATATATGATAAGAAGTATACTGCCTGGAGCGATTTGAGATAATTACCACAATAAGGAACAGCAACTTGCATGGGTGCATACGACGAGACTGCTCCTATGATGAGAGGGATAGTCATATGGCTATCCGTCTTGTTATGTATGTATAGAAGAAAACAGATGGAAAGAGGACAGGCAATTGGTAAACTGGCTGATCAGATTGATAAGAAAAATAAAGAACAGAAAAGGAGAATATGAAGAAATGGCACAGGATACAAATATAAGTACAATAAAGGGCGTATACGTCAACAGAGAGATTTCATGGCTCAAGTTTAATGAGCGTGTGTTGGAGGAGGCGCAGAATGAGAATTCACCGCTCTGCGAGAAGTTGTCATTTCTGGCAATATACCAGTCAAATCTTGACGAATTCTTCATGGTGAGAGTTGGTTCTCTGGAGGATCAGAAGCTTCTGACCGGAGATCAGAGGGAGAACAAGACAAAGCTCAGCCCACAGGAACAGATTGATGCGATCCTTGAGAATGTCACAAAGCTCAATGCGATCAAAGACAACATATACGAGAATCTCATGAAAGATGTTGAGCCTGAAGGTTTTAGACTGGTGCGATATGCGGACTTGTCGAAGGCTGATGCAAAGTATCTTGACAGTTATTTTGCGCAGGAGATACTTCCGCTGCTCTCAGTGATGATCGTTGGAAGAAAACAGCCGTTCCCGTTCCTCAAGAACAGAGAGATATATGCCCTTGCCATACTTGAAAGAAAGGGCAAGAAGAAACTCGGTATCATACCTTGTGAGAGCGGCATGCTTCCAAGGCTTGTGGCACTTCCGGGTGTGCCGGGAACCTATATACTTTTGGAGGAGCTTATCCTTCACTATGCTCCGGGACTTTTCAAAGGCTACAAGGTTCAGGAGAAGACCCTCATGAGAATCACTAGAAATGCAGATATCGACGTGAGCAAGGTGTATGATGAAGACCTCAACTACAGAGATCAGATGGAACAGGTTGTAAAGCTCAGAAAGAAGCTTGCTCCGGTCAGAATAGAATTTACAAGAGATATATCTCAGAAGATGGTGGGCGAGGTGTGTGATTACTGTGAGCTTGACGAAAAACATGTATTTTATTCAAAATCTCCGCTGGATCTGTCATTTGTATTCCAGATACAGGATAAGCTCAGGGACAGACAGGAGCTGTTCTTTGAGAAGAGAGTGTCACAGCAGTCACCGGATCTTGATGTGATGAAGCCACTTATACCTCAGATACTTGAGAAGGATGTGCTTCTCTCATATCCGTATGAGAGCATCAGACCGTTCCTGAATCTCCTTCAGGAGGCAGCAAGAGATCCAAAGGTAAATGCAATCAGGATGACACTTTACCGTCTGGCAAAGAACTCCAAGGTGGTGGAGGCTCTTGTTGAAGCTGCTGAGAACGGTAAGCAGGTTGAGGTACTTGTGGAACTCAAGGCAAGATTTGATGAGGAAAATAACATAGAGTGGAGCCGTACCCTCGAGGACGCGGGCTGTCATGTTGTGTATGGTGTGGATGGTCTCAAGGTACACTCAAAGCTTTGTCTTATAACCAGAAAGGATGGAGGCAGGATCCAATACATAACACAGATAGGAACGGGCAATTACAATGAGAAGACATCGAGACTCTACACAGATCTGTCACTTATGACTGCAAATGAGGATATTGGTAAGGATGCCATGAAAGTGTTCCAGTCAATCCTCATCGGCAATACAGTCAGCCATGCTGATCATCTGCTTGTGGCTCCTGAGTGCCTGCAGGCTCCTGTCATCAAGATGATAGATGATGAGATCGCCATGGCAAAGGATGGCCAGCCTGCGTATATCGGTGTTAAGATCAATTCTCTCACTGACAAGAAGATCATCGACAAGCTGGTTGAGGCATCGAAGGCGGGAGTGAAGGTTGAACTTATAGTCAGAGGAATATGCTGTCTGCTGGCGGGAATCCCCGGAGAAACGGAGAATATACATATAAGAAGTATTGTTGGACGTTTCCTTGAGCATTCAAGAATATATATGTTCGGAACCCCTGACAGAGACAAGATATATATAGCTTCAGCAGATTTTATGACACGTAACACTCTCCGCCGTGTGGAGGTTGCTACACCTATATATGATGATAAGATCAAGCAGCGTATCAGAGATATGTTTGGACTTATGATGAAGGACAACATGCAGGCACGAATCCAGCAGCCTGACGGCACATATATGAAACAGAACCGTGATGCAGAGGAGATAAACTCACAGGAAATGCAGTATGCAGATGCCTATGAGAGGGCACGTCAGTAGATGTATTACATAGTGAGGGATGCTGATGAAGAATAAGAAGATAAAGATCAGAGAACTTGAGGATATAATAAAAAATAAACGGATATACCCGGTGTTTCAGCCTATAGTAGATCTTAGAAGTGGACATATATTTGCTTATGAAGCATTGTCCAGAGTACTGGGTGGTTCCAGCATGGAAATAGGTGAACTGTTTGAGCTGGCATGCAGGTGCAGAAAGGTCTGGGAACTCGAGGCGGTATGCCGCCGCAATGCTCTGAAGCAGGCGGTGTATATGCCGGCTGGGAAAAAGCTGTTTTTAAATGTTGATCCAAATGTCATACTTGATCCGAAGTTCCGCAGTGGAACCACAAGATATATGATGAAAAAGTATGGTCTGACACCTGACGATGTGGTGTTTGAGGTGACTGAGAGGACCAGGATAAAGAAGGAGACAACATTCACTGAGACGGTCAATCATTATCGGGATGAAGAATTTCATATAGCCATAGATGATTTCGGAGCTGAGTTTGCAGGGATGAACAGAGTGTGTATGCTGCATCCGGAGTACATCAAGCTTGATATTGAACTTATAAAGGACATAGATTCAAATGAGTATCAGAGAAGCTTTGTGAAACATTTCGCAGATTTCTGTGAGGAGAAAGGGATCAAGCTGGTTGCAGAGGGCATAGAGACTAAAGCAGAGCTTGAGACCGCGGCACGAATAGGTGTGGCATATGGTCAGGGCTACTATCTGTATGCGCCGGGAGTACATTTTGCTGAGTAATCATAACGATTCAGAGTGAATATATATGGACATTTGCTTTCTGAGGACAGATATGATAGAATCTGTAAAAATCAAAGATAAAAATAACGTGCAGATTACGGACCGAAAAGGATAACGACTGTGCATGCTTTGGCATGCCGGCTGTTATCCTTTTTGTGTTTTATGGTGATTGCGGATAAGGAGAAGTGCATGTATCTGATGATAGACAATTTTGATTCGTTTGTATATAACCTGAAGGCGTATTTTGAGGAAATGGGAAGATGTGTGACCGTGAAGAGGTGCGATCGGATATCTCTGCAGGATGTGGAAGATCTGGAGCCGGAGGGCATAATACTTTCACCGGGACCTGGGCGGCCATGGGAGGCAAAAATGTGTGTGGATGTTGTGAACATGTATAAGGGAAAGATTCCGATACTTGGAGTCTGCCTGGACATCAGATACTTGGGTATTGTGCGGGCGCCATTGTTGAAAAAGGAAATATGCCAATGCATGGAAAGGTGACAGAGATACATACCAGTGGAACAGGTCTGTTTGCGCGGCTGCCGGAAAGCTTTCGTGTCACAAGGTACCACTCTTTGGTAATAAATGGCAGCAGTCTGCCGGATGATTACCGGGTGGATGCGATATCCGAGGATGGTGCAGTTATGGGGATATCACACAGAAGGCTGCCGTTGTACGGGGTGCAGTTTCACCCGGAAGCGGTACTTACGGAGTACGGTCGTGATATATTGTATAATTTTTGTATAGCGGCGGAGAAGTTTAATTGCAGATAAGGAGTTATATATGAGCAGTATGAGGCGAGTGGTAAAAAAACTTGACAGATATGTGTGTGCAGCTGATGTTTTTGGAATATATGAGGATGAGACAGGAATAGCATTTCTTGACTCATCCCTTGTGAATAATCTGGGACACTATTCGATCATCGGGAGATGCCCGTATCTCAGGCTTGTTAAGAATGGGGATACATTTGAGGTTAATGGAGATTCAGAAAAGAATATAACATTTGAAGAATATATGAGACAGTATCTTGTACAGCATATGGATAAGAGTTCGGAGGATTTGCCGATCGTATCAGGAGCGATAGGGTATGTATCATACGATTATGGAATGGATAGGATGGGGCTTGATTCCATCAATGAAGATCTTGTGTCTGTTCCAGAGGCAGTCATGACATTCTATGACTGTTTTGTTGTTGAAGATTGCCTAAAAAAAGAAACATATCTTGTGGCAAATGGGATGACAGGTGATGCACAGTCAAATATTGATGTAATGGAGAATGATATAGAGAAGTATTGCAGCAGGGATGATCGGGAAAATGGGAATATAATTGACAGGACGAGTGAAGATGTACAAAAGAGGAAGAAGTATAACTTGAATGTGTACGAAGAATGCAGCAGGGAAGAGTATGAGCACTCTATAAGAAGATTGAAGGATTATATAACCGAGGGGGATGTATATGTTGCAAATATGACAAGGCACATGGTTATCGACAGCGATAAAAAGCCTCTGGACGTGTTCTATGACCTGAGAGTTAGCAATCCGTCGCCATTTGGTGGATATCTTGATCTGGGAGATTATCAGATAGTGAGCGCCTCTCCTGAACGGTTTATGCAGATAAAGGATCGTCGTGTGTACACCCGGCCGATAAAGGGGACGAGGAGACGGGGAGAGACTGACAGGGAGGATGAGGCGCTCAGGAGGGAGCTTGAGAAATCACAGAAGGAAAAGCGTGAACTCCTGATGATTGTAGATCTTGAGAGGAATGACCTGAACCATGTGTGCAGACCGGGAAGCGTAAAAGTGACTGAACTGTTTTCGATAGAAGAGTATGCGACTGTTTTCCATCAGGTGGCAAATGTTGAAGGCATGCTGCAGGATGGGGAAGATGTGATGTCTCTTCTTACTGCGACATTTCCGGGTGGTTCTGTTACAGGGGCGCCGAAACGCAGGGCTATGGAGATTACAGATGAACTTGAATGCGGGAAGAGAAATATTTACACCGGCTCTATTGGTTATATTACATTAGATGGAAAATGTGATTTTAATATAGTGATAAGAACTGTATTGTACAGAAATGGCAGGTATTATCTAGGCGTTGGAGGCGGTATTACTGCCGATTCAGATCCTGGTGCAGAGTATGAAGAGACACGGGATAAGGCAAAAGCAATACTCAGTGCATTGCAGTAGCATTTGAAAATGATGAAAATGGGAGAAATGTAAAATGAATGTAAAAATGGATGATTGCTTTCAATTTGGTCTTGGAGCATTTGAAACTATAAGTGTGGTTGACGGCAGGCCGATATTTCTTGACAGGCATCTGAGACGCCTGGAAGATGCTGCAAGATTCCTGGATCTTGGCATGCCAGCAGAACGGGGCATAGACAGGATAGCTGTGCTGGAATATCTGAGAAAGTGGATGAGTGAGCATGATTACAGAGATCGATCAGGTCATATGAGGCGATGTGCGTTAAAGATCATGCTGACTCAGAAAAATGTGGTTTTCTCAATGAGGGATAATCCTTACACCCCGGATATATACGAACGGGGGTTTGCGATGGACATAAGTAATGTTAGAAGAAATGAGACATCGCCGTTCGTGTATCATAAAACCATGAATTACGGAGACTGCATTCTTGAAAAAAGGCGGTCTGGCAAAGCTGGAATGGATGAACGGATCTTCCTGAATACAAAGGGACAGATATGCGAGGGTACGGTGAGCAATATATTTTTTGTGAGAGATGGCAGGATATACACACCCGCGATAGACTCAGGTCTTCTGCCTGGAACAGTAAGGGAGTATATCTGTGAATCAGAGGCGGTCACGCAGACGGTGATATTCCCTGATGAACTGTCATCATATCAGGAATGCTTTGTGACCAATTCCTTGATGGGGGTCATGCCGGTGAAACTACTGGGAAATATCAGCTTTGAGGAGAGGAGTGTCACTGCCAGGATGATGAGAAAATATCATAATTTTTCAGCTTTATGCCCGTAAAATGCCTTTTTGTATTATTGTGATCCGGGCTCAGCCACTTCGCATATGGTAAGAGTGTCACCAGATATGGTAAACCTTATATCGTATCCGCCGTACAGCATTCCATAGCGTCTGCCAGGTTCATCCTGATAGCCAGGCCTTGGATCCTGCGCAAGTATCTCTTTCAGGGCCTCGATCTGTGTACTTGAAAATATAGTTTCAAGTTTGGCGGCGATATCGTCAGATAAACGTACTGACAGTTCTGGAACGTCAAGTGAGTCCGTCCATCCCCCGGTCGCCTCCGGGTGGCTGTCTGTGTATGGCAGATAAGGCTTGATGTCGTACACCGGTGTTCCGTCCAGTATATCGGCACCCGACACCACAAGTCCGTGTACACAGCCGTTTTCTTCATTATATATAATATCCAGAAGTCTCACCGATGACAGACCGATGTTGTTCGGCCTGAATGGTGATCTGGTGGCAAAAACCCCCATCCGCTGGTTACCGCCCAGCTTTGGGGGTTTTACTGTCGCGGTAAAACCATTCTTGTGAGCCCTGGAGAAGTCCCACAGAAGCCATAAGTGGGAGAATTCGTCAAGCCCTCTGAAAGCCTCTGCCTGATTGTATGGTGGAAGCATCTCTATAAAAGCGGTGGCGCAGCCTGTCAGACCGCTCTGCCTTGGAATTCCGAACTTCTCTTTGTAGTCACATCTCACATATCCTATCACTTCTAAACTGGTATTTATCATGTATTTTTATCCCACTTTCTGGTTGTAATTTATAAGCCATGACAGATTGTTTGCTGTACATTCAGCATGCATTGATTAACGCCGACTTTACATTCTATTTACATTGCGCTGGTTATGTATTTTACTTATGCCATTTATCATAGTGCAAAGAAAAGAACGAAAGGCGCGCGAGTTCTTTTCTGGAACATAAGCAAAGAATGATATGTCCCAATAATACAATATTTGCAAAGACCGGTTCAAGAGATAACCGGCAGAATAAGGTTAAGTTAAGGAGAAAAAGAAAATGGTTAAATTAAAGAAAGTATTGGCAGTAACACTTGGAGCAGCACTTATGATAGGAAGTCTTGCTGGCTGTGGAAATAATTCATCAAAGAGCGCAGATGGCGGATTCGATGCAACACAGGATATATCAGTAGTATCAAGAGAGGAAGGCTCAGGAACAAGAGGAGCATTTGTAGAGCTCACAGGAGTTGAGGAGAAGGATGCAGATGGCAATAAGGTCGACAACACAACAACAAATGCCATCACATGCAACAGCACAGAGGTCGTACTCACAACAGTTGCAGGTGATGATTATGCGATCGGTTACATCTCACTCGGAGCACTCAACGATACAGTAAAGGCACTCAAGATCGGTGGAGTTGAGGCAAGTGAGGAGAACATCAACAATGGTTCATACACACTTTCAAGACCATTCAACATCGTTACAAAGGATGGCATCAGCGATGTTGCACAGGATTTCATCAACTACATCATGAGCGAGGATGGACAGAAGATCATATCAGCAAATAAGTACATCGAGGTTGCGAACAGCGGAGCATTTACTTCAACAAATCCAAAGGGCAAGATTGTTGTTGCAGGTTCATCATCAGTAACACCAGTTATGGAGAAGCTTATCGAGGCTTACAAAACGATCAATACAAATGCTGACATCGAGCTTCAGGAGAGCGATTCAACAACAGGTATCACATCAACATCAGATGGAACATGCGATATAGGTATGGCATCACGTGAGCTTAAGGACACAGAGACAGCACTTGGTCTTAAGGCAACAGTAATAGCAATGGACGGAATTGCAGTTATAGTAAATAACAACAACCCTGCTGAGGACTACACAGTAGATCAGGTCAAGAACATATTCACAGGTTCAGCAGCAAAGTGGGAGGACGTAAAGTAATCAGCTTATGCATAAAGTAAAAGAAATAATTATGCATGTAGTATTCCTGATAGCGGCACTGGTATCCATCGCGGCGGTAGCACTCATATGTGTGTTCTTGTTCGTGAATGGAATACCAGCCATCAAGGAGATCGGTTTCGGAGACTTCACCTTGGGTGAGGTTTGGAAACCGACAAATGGATACTACGGCATTCTTCCTTTTATATTAGGAAGTATATATGTGACAGCCGGAGCGTTGATAATAGGAGTTCCGATAGGACTTCTTACAGCGATATATCTGGCAAAGTTTTGTCCCGACAGATTATATAAAGTTATAAAGCCATTTATCAATCTGATGGCTGGCATACCTTCGGTAGTATATGGATTCTTTGGAATGTGTGTGCTTGTACCGATGGTGAGAAGCATATTTGGAGTAAATGGAAATACGATGCTCACGGCATCAGTACTTCTTGGAATGATGATACTGCCAACTATCATCAGTGTATCAGAGACTTCAATAAGAGCGGTACCTGACAAATATTATCAGGGAGCTTTGGCACTTGGTGCAACACATGAGCGAAGCGTGTTCAAGACCGTTGTCCCTGCAGCTAAGTCAGGAGTTATGGCGGCGGTCATCCTAGGTGTTGGCCGTGCAGTTGGAGAGACTATGGCGGTTATCATGGTAGCTGGAAATCAGGTCCATATGCCTGACGGAATACTGAGAGGTGTCAGAACACTCACCACAAATATAGTAATGGAGATGGGATATGCGACGGATCTGCACAGACAGGCTCTGATAGCAACGGGCGTTGTCCTGTTCGTATTCATACTCATTATCAACCTCCTGTTCTCCATCATAAAGAGAAAGACGGTGGCATAGATGGCAGAGAGAGTAGAAGGAATAAAGACTGTTGTTGCATGTGGCGATGACAGAACAAAAAATACAATAATCAGCACGAAAAAGCAGGCACCTGAGGATAATCCTTCATCCATAGTTGATGTGGACAGCATAGATGCTATAAACAAGAGATCATGGTCTGAGAAATGGGCTGAGTACAGAAGAAAACCAGGCTCATTCATAATGTTTATCCTTGTGCATCTGGCAACACTCATAACTGTGCTTTCTATAGGATTTCTGCTGGTGTATGTACTGGTAAAAGGAATCCCAAATCTTAATGCAGACATATTCAGCTGGGAATATACATCGGACAACTGTTCGCTGGTGCCGGCACTTATAAATACGGTTTACATGACATTGCTGTCCCTCCTGATAGCAGGTCCGATAGGAATATTTGCGGCAATATATCTTGTCGAATATGCAAAGACCGGCAATAAGCTGGTTGGGGTTGTGAGGATCACAGCAGAGACACTTACAGGAATACCGTCGATAGTATACGGACTTTTTGGAATGCTGTTTTTCACAAATGCGTGTGGGCTTAGATTATCACTCATATCAGGTGCGCTCACTTTGGCGATAATGGTTCTTCCGGTCATAATGAGGACCACAGAGGAGGCGCTTATGGCAGTGCCTAAGTCCTATAGAGAAGGAAGTTTTGGACTGGGAGCCGGAAAGCTCAGAACAGTATTTAAGGTAGTGCTTCCTAGTGCCGTTCCGGGAATCCTGTCAGGAATCATACTTGCGACAGGACGTATCGTGGGCGAGACGGCAGCACTCATATACACAGCAGGATCGGTTGCCAAGATGGCGACAAAGCTTACCGATTCAACAAGAACTTTGGCAGTTCATATGTATCTTCTGTCCAAAGAAGGACTTCACACGGATCAGGGGTATGCGACAGCGGTTGTACTTCTGGTACTCGTGGTGCTTATCAACTTTGCATCAGACAAGATCGCAGGCAAGGTTGCAGCAGATAAAGCCAATTAACATGTGTCAGGGCTTTGGAATCAGAGTCTTGGCAGATGCTTTCAATAACCGGCAGAAGCGATTAAGCTTCTGCAATTAAAAAAGAAGAAAACTCTGAGCACGAAAAAGATGGGGCAATGTTTTGCTTCGTGCTTGATGTTAAGAATGGAGAAAAATAGATGAATAATAACGTTAAGTTCAGCGTTAAAGATCTGAACCTCTATTATGGAAAGTTCCACGCCCTTAAGGGTATTGATATGGATATTCCGTCAAATGAGGTTACGGCATTTATCGGACCATCAGGTTGTGGTAAGTCAACATTCCTCAAGTCGCTCAACAGAATGAATGATCTGGTAGAGGGATGCAAGATAACAGGTGATGTAAGACTTGATGGCGAGGATATATATAGCGGAATGGATATTAACCTTTTGAGAAAAAGAGTTGGAATGGTGTTCCAGCAGCCAAATCCATTTCCGATGAGTGTATACGACAATATAGCATATGGCCCAAGAACCCATGGAATAAGAAGCCGTGCAAAGCTTGATGAGATAGTTGAAAAGTCACTCAAACAGGCAGCGATATGGGATGAGCTTAAGGACAGGCTGAAGAAGTCAGCCCTTGGACTTTCAGGTGGACAGCAGCAGAGACTTTGCATAGCCAGAGCACTGGCAGTGGAGCCAGAGGTGCTTCTCATGGATGAGCCGACATCGGCGCTTGACCCAATATCCACATCTAAGATAGAGGATCTTGTCCTGGAACTTAAGAACAAGTACACCATCATTATGGTTACACATAATATGCAGCAGGCAACTCGAGTTGCAGACAATACGGCATTCTTCCTTCTGGGAGAGGTTGTCGAGTATGCGGAGACGGAGAAGATGTTCAGCAAGCCGGCGGATAAGCGTACAGAGGATTACATCACTGGTAGATTTGGTTAAAGGAGATTGAGACAAGATGAGAGACAAATATGAGATGCAGCTTAGAAAGCTCCATGCAGAGATGATAGAGATGGGAACTATGATCGAGCAGGCGATAGAGACAGCAATTAAGGCTCTCGTAGCTCAGGACACAGAGCTTGCAAAGAAAGCAATCGAGGCGGATGACGCCATAGACCATCAGGAGAGAGAGATTGAGAATCTGTGCCTCAAATTGTTCCTTACCCAGCAGCCGGTTGCGGGTGATATGAGAAATATATCAGCTGCACTTAAGATGATCACAGATATGGAGAGGATAGGAGATCACGCTTCGGACATATCTGAGCTCACACTCTGCATGGCAGGGACCCCATATATCAAGAAGCTTGAGCATGTCCAGCAGATGGCAAAGGAGACGATCGTCATGCTGGTGTCAAGCATAGAGGCGTATGTGAATGCTGACGAGAAGAAGGCAAAAAGTGTAATTGCACACGACGATATAGTTGATGACCTTTTCGATACGATCAAGAATGAACTGATCGCTATGATACACGATAATCCTGACGATGGTGAGCAGGCATGTGACCTTCTCATGGTTGCCAAGTATCTTGAGAGGATTGGCGATCACGCAACGAATATATCAGAGTGGGTTCTCTTTTCAATAACAGGAGAACATGTAGACTGATGATCATGTTATTTCGGAAATCATGCGGGTAACATATGCGGATGATCCTGAATACGATAAATATATATTGAATGCAGCATGCTTGGACATGAACAGGTGGCCAAGATAATGCTAGTGACATATGACGAAAAGAGGTGATTTCTATGAAGTGGGTATGTACAAAAGTAAATGAAATGTCACACAGAACAGGCATAGGCAATATAAAGCTTTTCATAGCGATCAGTATGGTGGTATGCGGACTTGCGGGATGCGTTATAGCATTACTGCTTCACATGATCCCTGCACTTGGAACAGTTTCCTTTGCTAAAATGGTATTCATATGCGGCGGTTATGGCATGTTCCTGGTTGGGATGCTTGGAAGTGCGGTATATCTGCTCATAAAAGAGCCTCTGGGAAACAGATAAATTCAAGATACCGAACAGAAATTACATAAAATATTAGGCATAAATTTGCTGAAATTTTACACAGATTTTAAATTTACACAGATTTTACATTCGCATATCACGCATTTTACATATCCCTTTTACAATAGATTCTGGTAAAACAGACGCTGTAAAAGGGATATTGTGTATACATGTCCTTATGCAGAAGTAACCGGGGCCTAACATGTGGCTACAATAAGATGAATGTAATACATGGCAAGATGGCCGGGATGTAATAAGGAGACGAATGATATGGATATTTTTAATGTGTTATCCCTTTTGGGCGGACTTGCAATGTTCCTGTATGGAATGAACGTCATGGGAGATGGACTTGCCAAGACGGCGGGCGGCAAGCTGGAGAAGATACTGGAGAAGCTGACTTCCACACCGATAAGAGGAGTTTTGCTGGGAGCTGCGGTGACTGGTGTCATCCAGTCATCATCGGCAACTACGGTCATGGTTGTCGGACTTGTAAACTCAGGGATCATGAAGCTTAGACAGGCAGTGGGTATCATCATGGGTGCAAACATAGGTACAACAGTCACTTCATGGATACTCAGTCTTACAGGAATACAGAGTGACAATATATTTATTAATATGTTGAAACCCTCATCATTTTCACCTATACTCGCAGTAATAGGAATAATATTCCTCATGTTCACAAAGTCGGAGAAGAAGCACGATATAGGAGGAATACTACTAGGGTTTACAGTGCTTATGTTCGGTATGGAGATGATGAGTGGAGCAGTGGAACCACTCAAGGATGTACCTGAATTTACAAGCATACTCACGATGTTCTCCAATCCATTTCTTGGAATGCTTGTCGGAATGCTTATAACAGCCATTATACAGAGTTCCTCGGCCTCTGTCGGCATACTTCAGGCGTTGTGCGCGACCGGGGCTGTCTCATTTGGAACAGCGATCCCAATTATCATGGGTCAGAACATAGGAACCTGTGTAACAGCGCTTATATCATGTATTGGAACAAAGAAGAATGCCAAGAGAGCGGCATTTGTACATCTGTACTTCAACATTATAGGAACAGTTGTGTTCATGGTGGTGTTCTATACGGTTAATTCTTTTGTACACTTCCGGTTCCTGAATGATTCGGCAAATGCAGCCGGTATAGCTGTTGTACACAGTGTGTTCAATGTGGCAGCGACACTCCTTCTGCTTCCATTTTCAGGTGGACTTGAGAAGCTTGCTACACTCACTGTCAGAGATAAGGAGGAGACTGAGAATAATTCACCTGCAGAGCTGGAGATGCTGAAGCGTCTGGATGCCAGATTCCTTGAAAAGCCGGCATTTGCAGTTGGACATTGTATAGAGGTCGTTAAGTATATGGCACAGCTTGCGAAAACCAGCGTTGATACGGCACTGTCTTTGGTGGATAGCTATGATGAAGCCGTTAGAGATAAGGTTGAGGAGCTTGAGGGGATTATAGATATCTACGAAGATGAGGTGGGATCTTACATGGTCAAGCTCAGCAGCAAGGAGCTGTCACATGAGGACAGCCAGAAGGTGTCAATCGGACTCCACGTTATAGGTGATCTTGAGAGAATGTCTGATCATGCCATAACCATAGCTGATATATGTAAGAAGATGAACGAGACAGGAGCTGTGTTCTCGGAAAAGGCAAAGTCAGAGTTGAGTGTATACAGGGATGCCGTTCAGAATATAGTGAACATGACGGTAGAGGCATATGAAAAGGAAGATCTTCAGGAGGCATCGCATGTGGAGCCACTTGAGGAAGCCATCAATGAACTCAATAGCGCGGTTAAGAAACAGCATATAAAGAGACTTCAGAGGGGCAAATGCACTATTGAACTTGGAATATCGTTGGAGAATCTTATCAACAATTATGAGAGAGTTGCAGACCACTGTTCAAATGTGGCAGTGGCTATGCTTCAGCTGAAATCGGACAACTTCGATACACATGAGTATCTCGATAATATGAAGAAGGATTCCAATATAGATTTTCA
>USSH01000009.1 GCA_900557435.1 uncultured Coprococcus sp.
AGAAGAACCATGGCTGATGGAACAAAGTATACTTCGGTGCTCAAGACAGTGGGACAGGAGTATTCAAACAAGACACTCGTGCTCAAGGACAATACAGTAACAGAAGCCCATATAACAGCGGCAAATGAAGATGAGATAAATGCAACTATAAAGGTCATGGGCGGTGAGGATTGGATAGACTGGATGCAGGCTCTCAGCGATGCCGGAGTGCTGGCTGACGATGTGATCACAGTTGCATACTCATACATAGGACCAAAGATCACATTCCCTATATATGCAGAGGGATCGATTGGCCAGGCAAAGAAAGATCTCTACAAGTCAGCAGACATAATAAACGAGAAATTCCCTAATATAAAGGCAAAGATCGCTATAAATAAGGCGCTTGTCACACAGTCAAGTGCAGCGATCCCTATCGTTCCTCTGTACATTACTCTTCTGTACAAGGTTATGAAGGATAAGGGACTTCATGAGGGTTGTATAGAGCAGATGCAGAGATTGTTCATGGACAAGATCCTTGACGACACTCAGGTTGATGACAATGGATTTATCCGCATGGACGACTGGGAGATGAGAGATGATGTGCAGTCTGTTGTAGCTGAGCACTGGGATACAGTGAACAATGACAATGTAAAGGACATTGCAGATATCGATGGATACTGGGAAGACTTCTACAATATGTTCGGTTTCAGAATAGACGGTGTAGATTACTCTGCGGATGTAGATATTATGTAATCCATCTCAGATTTTATACAAGGAGTCAAACTCCGTATATTATAAAATTGGAGGAGCAGCATGTACAAATACTTATTATTTGATCTCGATGGAACTATCACAAAGTCCGAAGAGGGAATTTTTAACTGTATGAGGTATGCGATGGACTGGGCTGGCGTTCCATATCCGGAGCCGGAAGTGTTCAGAACCTTCATAGGCCCGTCTCTGTATGATTCATTTGCACATACGCTTCACATGGATGATGCACAGGCGAAGGCCATGGTTGCAAAATACAGAGAAAGATATAATTCCGTGGGACTTTTTGAGGCTGAGGTATATGACGGAGTGGCAGACACATTAAACAAACTTAGAAAAAATGGATGTGTGCTCGCGGTTGCAACCAGCAAACCTACAGAACCAACGTTGAGGATACTGGATAAGTTTGGAGTTGGAAAGTACTTTGGTGTGGTTGTGGGAAGCAATCCTGATGGAACCGGATCAGACAAGAGATATATCATATCCCAAGTCCTTGCAAAACTGAGATCAGAACACGGGCTGACAGATAATGACATAAAAATCGGCCGCGTAGCCATGATAGGAGACAGACGCTACGATATAGAAGGTGGAAAAGCCTGCGGTCTCCAGACCATAGGGGTTCTCTATGGGTATGGCAGCAGAGAAGAATTTGAGGCTGCCGGTGCTGACCACATAGTAGAAAAACCGGGAGAAATACTGGAACTGTAGACAGAAGAAAAATCCGGGAGATTCCTGATCACAGGATGCAACATAGAAAAGTATAAATAAAAATTGAGCCTGTATATATGTAAGCCTAGTGCGATCACATATATACAGGCTCAATTTTTTATGATCAGGTATGGCGTCCGTGATAAGATAATGGTCATCTCCGGACATTTGATATATATCCGAAGAATGCACCGATGATCCCCCCGATGATATGGGTAAGATTGGACACGTTGTCCTTTACAAATACCCCATCCATGATCTGTCCACCGATATATAAGACGGCGACCAGAATGAAGGTGAGAGGAATGGAACCGTCCTTTATACAGGCAAAAGAAGAAAGCAGTATAAAGGCAAATACAACACCGCTTGCGCCGAGGAGCGCAGTGCCGGGAAAGAATATAAAGTGAACCAATCCCGTGACAAATGCGGTGATAACTGTAACAATAAGCAGATCTGAAGATCCATATTTCTCTTCAAGAAGGGGACCAATAACAAGCAGTAAGGTCATGTTGTTGATAAGATGACTCCAGCTTGCATGCCCAAGCACATGTGTGAACATTCTCACATATGTGAGAGGGTTTGTGAGAGGTGCTCTGTATACTTCAAATAAAAGAATATTGCTTTTCCCACCTGTCACACAGTTCAACAGATATGCCGCTAGGCATAAGAGTGCGAAACTGAGTACCACAGGTGAGTTAAAAGATATTCGAAGTATTGTCTTTTGTTTAGTCTTTGACATAATGAGTGATTCTCCATTGCGTTCTATACGTCATAATCAGGCATATCATTAAAGTACATCTTGAGGAAGTTGGTACTGTTCTCAAGGACTCTCATTGTAGATGGGAGTGGAACTGCTATAAGGTCGTTGAATACATATTCCCCTGCAGCAGAGTCTATTTCATATCCCATCTGGGTTTCGTTGTGAGTATAATCTGCGTTAAATCCGCCGTATTTATTCCCTCTGGCATCCATCCTGATCCATTTCTTCAGATCCGGGTGATACACGGCATTAAGCGCATGCATAGCGAGCTTGCCGCCCTTATGTTTGATCCTTATATAACAGAAACCTGTATAAAAATTGTTGGCTCTGAGCAGTGCTGCCAACAGGTTTGCTTTTGAGTAACTTATTCCGGTTCGAGCCTCCAGAACATCGGAGGCACTTATCGTAATAATTGTAAAATTGCTGTCGTAAGTGTGAGAAATCTCATCCCGGACAAAATAGTAACATGCTTGTATGATCTCATCGCTGCTTTTACAGTTTGCCGCAAGTTCTTTTGCTTTGGCAGCGACAATGGGATTATCATAATCTACATATTTGTCATATTGTAAATATGCTGAATCCTTATTTCTCTGAATTAGTTGCATTGCGTCATCTCTCCTTTATTACTTGAAATATATAGAACTTCAGATAGTAAGATTCATCTGCAGCCCATAATATTGGGTGGTCAGGAGCTTGTGTACGGAATTCGACCTGGCGAAGCCTGACATGAGAATTCATAGCTGCCTGCCTTATGGTCTTTGTAAAAAGTTCAAAATCCATAAAATGTGAACATGAACATGTAGCCAGGAAACCGCCATCTTTGACGAGTTTCATGGCGCGTAAATTTATCTCGCGATAGCCTTTTACGGCGTTTTTGATTGAATTTCTTGATTTTGTGAATGCGGGTGGGTCAAGTATTACCACATCAAACTTTTCACCCTTTGATTCCAACTCTGGAAGAAGATCAAATACATCTCTGCACTCAAATGAAACAGTATCCTCAAGTCCGTTGAGTACTGCGTTTTCTCTGGCCTGAGCTATAGCAAGCTCTGAAGCGTCTACTCCCAAAACGCTTGAGGCACCTGCTATGCCTGCGTTAAGTGCAAATGAACCGGTGTGAGTAAAACAATCAAGCACCTTTGCACCTTTACATAATTTCTGAATAGCAAGACGATTATACTTCTGATCCAAAAAGAATCCGGTCTTCTGACCATCCTTCACATCAACAATATATCGAACGCCATTTTCATTTATGTGAACATAGGTGTCAAATTCATCACCAATAAATCCCTTGTATGGCTCCATCCCCTCGTGTTTTCTGACCTTTGCATCGCTGCGCTCATAAACACCCGATATTATTATACCATCATTTTTGAGTATAATTTTTAAACTATTTATTAACAAATTTTTAACTTTGTCAATTCCGAGAGCTAGAGATTCAACGACTAGGACATTTTCAAATTTGTCGATGACTATGCCGGGAAGAAAATCAGCCTCGCCAAAAACGATCCTGCAGCTGCTGGTGTCCACGGTCTTTTTTCTGTAATCCCATGCATCCTGAAGCCGTCTTGTAAAGAATGCCTCATCAATCTCTACGTTGGCATCCCTTGTCAGCATGCGCACGGTTATCTTGGAGCTGGTGTTGATAAATCCCTTACCGAGATGATATCCGTCGAAATCATTTACCAGAACGATATCTCCATTTTCAAAGTTTCCAAGGATGGAATCTATCTCGTTGTCAAATATCCAGGCTCCTCCGGCTTTCAGAAGTCTGCCCTCACCCTTCTTTAATGTAACAATTGCACTCATTTGTCTGTATCCTTTCTATAAATAATGTAATCAAAATAATGTAGTCGAAATAAAGCAATCAAAATAAAGTGATTAAAATAATGTAGTCGAAATAATGTGATATGAAAATAAATAGTGTATTTGTAAACGACAGGGGCATATACGCAAGATTTAAGATGAGTCTGCCATCCTGTCTGCTTGTAATTATACAATGTCTATATTGATGTTGTAAGCTAAAATATTACACAACTTGTATTCTACCATATACAAATAAGAAAGCTCAACAATTAAGAAATTCGAGTTAACAGAAATGTAACAAAAACCGTGCAAAAAAGTTATACTTGTAAAAAATATGTAACACGTGTATACTACGTGTGGAAAATATTACAAAACATACAAAAGAAACAGAAAAAAAATAAAAAATGAATATGAAGGAGAACAGAAAAATGAGTGCAAATTTCAAGAGCACCAGTACGGGTGGCAGATACAAAAGATTTCTGTGTGCAGTGCTGGCATGCATTGTGATGATGTCGACAATTTTCACTGGCGACATAACGGCCAAAGCCCAGAGTGAACAGGGAGTAACAGCGCAGGTTGCTACGCCTTCTGATGGACTGGTAGGGGAGAAGGATGGATACAGATATTATATCAAGGGCGTATTTCAGACCGGTGGCAAATGGATAAAGATGTCTGACAGAGAAGTGTATGTTGGCAAAACCGGCTATGTTGAAAGAGTGTATTACACTTCAACCCAAAGACTGAAAATAGTCAAGGGACTTGAGAGCTTTAATGCATCAAACATGGAAGATAAGCTGAGCAATGGGTATAATTATCTATTTGACAAGAATGGCATAAGGATAAAGAAGTCGGGATGGTACACAGTAAAGAGCTGCAAGTATTATGCTGCCGGAAAAGGCATACTCACGCAGAAGTATGTGAAGTCCGGCAATACAATAAAACTGTATGGCGACAACAGAGGAAAAGGACAGTGGAAGATATATAAAAAAACTTGGAGAACTGTGGATGGACAGAGATTGTACTTTGGACCGTCAGGGGTGTGCACAAGGATATATTCTCCAAAACAGAGAAGACTTAAGGTCCTTATGAATAGGAAATTTGTGCTTGCCAAGAATATGGTATTCGCTATGGACAATGGCATGGAATATTATTTTAATGCAAATGGTGTCCGCGAGAAAAAGTCAGGCTGGCACAGATCTTACAGTGGGCAGATGGTTTATGTAAATTCATCCAGCCGTGTGATGGGCAAGGTGATCAAGCGTGGCGGAACATACAGATTCTATAAAGTCAATTCTACCGGAAAAAGATGGGTTTTGCAGAAGAATAAGTGGTTAAAAGACAATTCCAGATTGTATTATTTTGCAGGAAACGGCTGTGCTAAGGTTGTATATGACATTTCTTCTAAGAGGCTGTATACATATTCTGGAAGCTCTAAGAAATATGTTCCGGTGAAAAACAAGCTTTATAAGCTCAATGGAAAGGCTTATTATTTTTATAACAGTAAGGGCGTGAGGACCACAAGTAAGGGATGGAAAAAAGCTGATTCACATACTTTATATTATATTGGTTCAAAGGGTTATATGACTTCCAAATATGTGGAATCCGGTTCCAGAAAGTATATGTATAATTACAGCTATTCTACAGGGAAATGGGTGCCACAGAAGAATAAGTGGTGTAAGATAAGATCACATAGATATTTCTTCAATGCAAAGGGTATGGCAACCATAGATTTTGCTGAATCAAGCCAGAAAGTGTATGTTCTTTCAAAGGGCAAGTGGACTTCGGTTAAGAATTCTATACAGAAGGTTGGCAGCGCAAATTATTTCTTTGACGGGAGAGGTGTCAGAGTGAAAAAAGCCGGTGTATACAAGACGGCAAATGGTTATCTGGCATATGTGAACAGAAAGGGTGTTGTATACAAAAGAGCGTATAACCTTGAGGTAGAGAGATATTACAAGATCGATCTGGGAAATGGTAGAAGTACATATGTATATGGATACTATGATTTGGGCGCTGCATCAAAGCTTATGGAAGAAGTAAATGCTCATAGAAATGAAAACGGACTGGCTTCACTTGAAATATCTTCAACTCTTACAGATACTGCGACAACAAGAGCTATAGAGATAAGCAATACTACAGGTCATGTCAGACCAAATGGAACATTGTGTATAAACTCAATGTATGAATTATATGGCGAAAATCTTGCGTATGGTTTCAGTGATGAATCTCTTGCATTTAGAGCATGGACAAAATCTTCCGACCATGAGAGAAACATGCTGGATACATCATACAAAACAATGGGAGCAGCAGTATTTATCGCTTTAGACAGAGATAATCAGGGATATAAAAGATACTACGTGTTGACATTTGGAAAATAAAAGTCAAAGGTGCGAGAAATTATCAGAATAAAGATGACATAATGCGCTCTAATCGGTTTAAATTAAATTGAATTATGAGTGAAAATAGAGTACCATACATAGTAGAGATCAATTGGTCGGATATGAACTAAATGACTAGTTTGGGAATGGAGATTATGTGTGGGTTTCATATATTCGTCTTTAAATAAAAGTGATGGCGAGAGCTGGTCACATTTTGACAATAGAATAGCAAGAATGCTTCCGTTTGCGACGGGTGAAGTGTATTTTGATCTGAGAAATTATAATGCATGTACAGGTGAGTTTGGAGTATATACCAGATGGGACGAGGAGCTAAAAGCTGTGCTGGGGTATGAACTTCCGTGTGGAGGATACTTTGTCAAAGCAACAATAGCACAGGCATATAAGTTTCACGATCTTGGATGCAGCCTTCCTGTATATATGAAACTGATATCGTACAATGGAAGATTATATCCGTATAGGACATATATTATGTTGGATGGCAGACCGTATAGTCTGGAGTTCGGCGGTGGTGAGCTTCTGCCGATGGATGATAGATTTGAGGAGCTTGCATTTGATGGTGATGTGGATCATCAGGAGGCTGTTGTGACATCATCGGCGGGCGGCAGCCAGAGATTCCGGTGGAACAGCAGCCAGAGATTCCAGTGGAACGGCAGCCAGATGCGGCGGATGTTCGGCAGTCAGGGCGGTTTCCGGTATCTGCAGGGAAGTCAGTATGGATTCGCCAGCAGGGTAGGTAGTCAAAAGCTGTTTTTGCGAGAAGATATAGAACAGATGGCATGGTCGGTTGAAGAACAGACAATAGAGAGTCGGGATAGACAGGATAGACAGGATAGAATGAAAGAACTGCTGATGGAGTATCCGCAGGAATGGCAGCTTATCAACAGGAACAGAAGACCTGTCAAGAATATTGGAGGCAATGCCAGATTCGGTTATGGTCTGGATTTGATTTAGAGATAACAGGGAACATACATGAAAAAAGAATACACAGAAGAGATAAGGGGCTTTCACACATTGTGGACAGCTCCTTATTTCACTCAGAATACAAGCGGCACATATAACATGCAGGATTATGAATTGCTGACAATGATATTGTCGGCTTTGATGTGGCGCAAAATGAATGGCCCAATAACACTTTATGGTGATGAAAGAGCCGTTGATTATATACACAAAAACAAAATAGATCACATATGGAATGGCGGTATAGAGGAAATAAAGGTGCCGGACGAGATATCTCCACGGGTATTTTGGGCTGCCGGAAAGTTATTTGCTCTCAAACGTGCACACATGCCGGCTGTCATGGTGGATCTCGACCTTATAGTGTGGAAGAATATAGGCAGTTACATAGACGGAACAGACGTAAGTGCAATACACAGAGAGGGGATATATCCAGATGTGTATCCGGGAAGAGAATTCTTCAATATGAGAAAAGGTTATGAATTTGATCCTGAATGGAGCTGGGATGTCCCACCTGTGAATACGTGTATGCTGTATATTGCGGATGAGTTTCTTAAGAAGTATTATGTGGACAGTTCCATAGGTTTTATGGAAAACTGTATGGAGACTAAGGAAAATCTGTGCCATATGGTATTTGCGGAGCAGAGGCTTCTGGCTATGTGTGCCGAGAAGTGCGGTAAGATGATTTCGTCATTCTTTCCTGAGGCGGCGGATATAAGCAGGCAGGATGTGTTTACACATCTGTGGGGGTACAAGAATATTCTGAAGTTCAATTTTCAAAAGAGAGTGGAGTACAATAACCGCCTTTGCGAGAGGATAGAGAGAGACTTTCCGGAAGAGGCACATATTTTAGGGGAGTTAAATGTTTGTGGGTAAGATACTGAAGAAGATACCCAGGGAAATATATATTTATATATTATGGGGAATAGTTGTCGGGGCAGTAAATCTTGGATCTACATGGATTTTTATGTCAAAATGCGGAATAGATCCGGTGAGAGCCAATTTTCTGGCATGGATACTGTATAATTTCGTTTCGTTTATAACAAACAGAAAATCCGTATTCCACACAGCTGCGGAGACTGCATGGGAGTTTATAAAGGAGCTGCTGGCATTTTATGTGAGCCGTATATTTACACTGATCGTAGAGGAGGGACTCATATACATACTGGTGGACAGACTGCACCTGTGGGCTATGGGGATAAAGACATTCACGTCCATATTAGTGATAATTTTGAACTATTATATAAGCAAAAAAATTATATTCAGGAAGATAAAAGAGAGACTTTGAGAGACATTTGCTGAGAAATGTTTATCGAAATTTAATAGAAAAACATGCATACAATTACTTCCAAACATTTTATAGTTGGGGTATAATATAAGAATATGTAAATGTAAATTAGACAATTCAAGGAGATAAGTATGAAAAAGAGAGTAGTAATAACAGGTATAGGAGCCATCACTCCAGTCGGCAACACAGTTGACGAGTATTGGAATTCACTCAAGGAGGGAAAGCATGGTTTCGGACCTATCACGCAGTTTGATGCTTCGGCATACAAGTGCAAGCTTGTGGGCGAGGTAAAGAACTTCGTTGCAAAGGATTACATTGATCCAAAGTCTGCAAGACGTATGGCAAGATTCACACAGTTTGCTGTCAAGGCAACACAGGAGGCCATGGCAGATTCAGGACTTGATATGAGCAAAGAGGATGCATACAGAGTTGGTACATGTATAGGATCAGGTGTCGGCTCACTTCAGGAGCTTGAGAATGCATATGGAACCATTCTCACAAAGGGACCTCTTCGTGTGAGCCCATTTGTAGTTCCTATGATGATAAGCAATATCGCAGCAGGTAATGTTGCTATCCAGTTTGGTCTTAAAGGAAAGAGTATAGATGTTGTAACTGCATGTGCATCAGGAACCAACAGCATCGGTGAGGCGTTTAGAACAATCCAGTACGGTGACGCTGATGTCATGGTAGCCGGTGGATGTGAGGCAGCAGTTTCACCTATCGGTATATCAACATTTGACTCACTCACAGCACTTACATCATCGACAGATCCTGACAGATGCTCAATTCCATTTGACAAGGATAGAAGCGGTTTCGTTCTCGGTGAGGGCGCAGGTATAGTTATACTTGAGGAGCTTGAGCATGCAAAGGCAAGAGGTGCAAAGATATACGCTGAGCTCACAGGATATGGCTGTTCAAGTGATGCACATCACATCACAGCACCTGAGGAGTCAGGAGAGGGTCCTGCAGTTGCAATGACAAATGCTGTCAAGGACGCAGGCATTCCAATGGATGCAGTTCAGTATATCAATGCCCATGGTACAAGCACACATCTCAACGATCTTGTTGAGACAAGAGCTATAAAGAAGGCATTTGGAGATCATGCAAAGGATATAAAGATCAACTCAACAAAGTCTATGACAGGACATCTTCTCGGTGCAGCTGGTGCCATCGAGGCTATTGCCTGTGTCAAGAGTATAGAGGAAGGTTACATTCACAGAACAAGAGGCCTTATCGAGAGCGAGGAGGAGCTTGATCTGGATTACTGTAAGGAGCCATGTGAGATGGATGTCGATGTTGCAATAAGCAACTCACTTGGATTTGGCGGACACAACGCATGTATCGTTTTACAGAAGTATAAGGAGCAGTAAAAATCATGTTATTTATCAAAAAGAAAGCAAAGGATGCCGAGATACTCGCAGCGAAGGCTGCAGAGGAGACAAAGGCTGCAGAGGAAGTTCAGGAAGCACCAAAGATCGAATTTGTTAAGTGTCCTAAGTGTGGAAAAGAAGTTGAGAAGGAAAGAGTTAAGAACGCAAAGTACATCTGTTACGAGTGTGGTTCTTACTTCAGGGTAAAGACCAAGAACAGAATAAAGATGGTCACAGATCCTAAGTCATTTGAGCCATGGTTCGAGGATATGCCAAGCTCAAATCCTCTTGGAACTGAGGGATATGAGGAGAAAGTCGCAGCTGCACAGGCGAAGACAAACCTCAAAGAAGCTGTTACTATAGGAAAGGCAACCATCAATGGTGAGCCTGCAGTGATCGGTGTGTGCGATGCCAGATTCCTTATGAGCAGCATGGGATATGTAGTCGGCGAGAAGATAGCGAGAGCGGTCGAGAGAGCGACAGAGGAGCGACTTCCGGTATTTATGTTCTGCTGTTCAGGCGGTGCACGTATGCAGGAGGGAATCATTTCTCTTATGCAGATGGCAAAGACATCGGCTGCATTCAAGAAACATTCAGATGCAGGCCTTCTGTATGTATCGATCCTCACCGATCCTACCACAGGTGGTGTGACAGCCAGCTTTGCAATGCTTGGAGATATCATCCTTGGCGAGCCGGGAGCACTTGTTGGATTTGCCGGACCTAGAGTTATAAAGCAGACTATAGGTCAGGAGCTGCCTGAAGGATTCCAGAGATCAGAGTTCCTTGTAGAGCATGGAATCATAGATGGAATAATCACAAGAGATAAGATGAAGGATACCATGTATGACCTCATAGTTACACATAAGCAGAGACAGGGTTATGCGAACTTTGATCAGGCTGATGATGACGAGAAGTTTGATATCAGCGAGATCTTGAAGGAGAGACTCAAGGATGACGAGCCGAAGACTCCATGGGAGAAGCTTAAAGGTGCACGTCAGATGAGCAGACCTTCAGGTTTCGACTATGTGAAGTATATATGTGATGATTTCCGTGAGATCCATGGAGACAGGACCATGAACGATGACAGAGCCATCGTGGGTGGTATCGGTCATATAGATGGACAGCCTGTAACTGTCATATCACAGGTTAAGGGTGCGTCCATGGCTGAGTGCATGGAGAGGAACTTTGGTATGCCGCTTCCGGATGGCTATAGAAAGGCTCTTCGTTTGATGAAACAGGCAGAGAAGTTTGGCAGACCGATAATAACATTTGTAAATACACCTGGTGCGTTCTGCGGACTTGAGGCTGAAGAGAGAGGAATGGGTGAGGCAATAGCAAGGAATCTCTATGAGATGTCATCACTCAAGGTTCCTGTTCTCTGTATCCTTATCGGAGAAGGCGGCAGTGGCGGTGCGCTTGCGCTTGCAGTTGGCAATGAAGTATGGATGCTTGAGAATGCAACATATTCCATTCTTTCACCAGAGGGATATGCGTCTATTCTCTGGAAGGACAGCAACAGAGCTGAGGAGGCCGCAGAGGTTATGCAGATCACAGCTCAGGATCTCAAGAGACTGAACGTTATCGAGCAGGTCGTACCGGAGTATGGCGGAGCAGATGATGACTCAGTTCCATATATAGGCAAGTACCTCAAGATGAATATTAAGGAATTCCTGAAGAAATATTCAGATAAAACTCCTGAGGAGATCGCACAGGACAGATACGACAGATTCAGGAATCTTTAATTATTTACAGATATATTTATAAAGAGATATTCAAGGCATTTTCTAAGTGAGAATTTATCTTGCTGGGAAATGCCTTTTATTCATGCATGTATTGAAGAACCACGCTTTTTTTGGTACACTCTAGTATATATGGCATCAAAGCCGGCATGAATTGGAGGATGGCTTATGAAAAAACAGATGAAGGTGACTTTGATCGTGATAGTTGCGGCGATAATTGCAGCGGCAGCTATATATATTGTCAGATATATTAAGAGTGGTAATGATCTTCTGACACCGGTTGGCACAAGGGCAGAGTTTGTTGGCGATACGGACAAGTATCCGTCTATGCTCAGCACAAAGGGAGTGCAGATAGTGAATGCAGAAGGCGAGCAGGTTGTGCTAAAGGGCGTCATGGTTCCTGAATCCCATAGATTATATGATGAGAAGAAATTTGATGAAGATTTCTATAAGAAAGTATTTGATATGGGCGGAAATGTCATCCGAGTTCCGGTTGATCCTGCGGAGTACAAGAATGATGATTATTATATGTGGAGATATCTGGACAGGATAGTCACCTGGGCAGGAGAAAATGACAAATATGTCATTATTGACTGGGATTATACGGGCAATCCTATAGATGGCAGCGGAGATGAGATGCCAGACATTTCAGAGAATCCGCTTGATTATTCGGCTGAATTCTGGAAGAATACAGCTGAGTACTTCAAGAACACTCCAAATGTTATCTTCGAGATATACAATGAGCCTGTTGGAATGAGCGATTCCGAGTGGAAGAGATGTGCGGACAGCCTTATAGGTGTCATCAGGGGTGCAGGCGCAAAGCAGCTCATCATAGTTGGAAGTCCGGATTATTGTTATGATCTTGGATGGCTCGATGAACTTGGCGAGACAAACAACAACACGGCATTTGCGGTACATGTATATCCAGACAAGGTGTTCTGGCAGAAGTTTATTTCCGGATATGTGACGAGCTATCCTATCATAGTAACAGAGTGGGGATATACGGATGACGATGTGGAAGCGAAGAATGAGAAGCTAAAGGGAACGAGGAATGTCTTTGGAATAAAGTTTTCTTCATATCTGAAGAAGCATAATATTGGCTGGGTAGCGAGCAGCTATGATTATAAGACAGAACCGTCGATGTTCATAAAGAACTACAAGAATAAGACCAAGTGGGGAGAGTTCGTTGCAGAACTGTTAAGCGAAGAGGAATAAAACGAAAAGAAATAAAACAAAAAGATATCCGGGATATAAGATCGTGAGGTATACAGTAGATAGGATTGATGAATATCGAAATAAAAATCGGCGATAAAAATCGAAATAAAGACTGAAAAGATTTACTAAGGGAGAATAAATTAATGGCGATAAGAATAATGGGAACAGGCAGCTGTCTGGCAGAGAGAGAAGTATCCAATGACGAGTTATCAAAGTATGTAGATACATCAGATGAATGGATATCTTCCAGAACGGGAATCAAGAACAGAAGGATAGCGGTGACGGAGACTACGACCAGTATGGCCGCTGAGGCTGCGCTGAAGGCTCTTGAGATGGCAGGAAAGGCAGCTGAGGATGTGGAACTTATAATTCTTGCTACGGTGACACCGGATTATTATACGCCAAGCGGGGCATGTCAGGTGCAGGCAGTTATAGGTGCTGATAAGGCGATTGCTTTTGATGTGAATGCTGCATGTTCTGGATTCGTATTTGCACTGAATGTTGCGAAGATGTATATAGAGACAGGATTCGTGAAGAATGCTTTGGTGATAGGTTCGGAGACCTTGTCCAAGATCCTTGACTGGAACGACAGGGGCACATGCGTGCTGTTCGGCGACGGTGCAGGAGCTGCTTATGTAGAGGAGTCTGACAAGGGAATAATAAGCATTGTTCAAGGTTCCATAGGCAAGAAAGGCATGGTGCTCAACTGCGAGAGCAGAAAGACCAACAATCTGTTTATAAATGAAGAGGTAAAGCCTGACTATCTGTATATGGATGGACAGGAGGTATATAAGTTTGCAGTCAGACAGTGTCCAAAGTGTCTTATTGAGGCGCTTGACAAGGCTGGTATGACGGCGGAAGATGTGGACTATTTCGTACTTCATCAGGCAAATGTAAGGATTATAGAGTCGGTTGCCAAGAGACTCAAGGCACCGCTTGAGAAGTTCCCTACAACACTTGACTACACAGGCAATATGTCGGCTGCAAGCGTTCCTGTACTTCTTGATCAGCTTGTGAGAGAACATGGACTGAAGCGCGGTGACAAGATAGCCATGTCTGCATTTGGCGCAGGACTCACATACGGCGCCGTAGTAATGGAGTGGTAGGTTAGCAGCTGTACTGCCTCAATTCTTTTCTCAGTTCCCTGTAGTTGGGGAGAACCTTCTCCACCTCAGCCCAGAACAATGGTGAGTGGTTCATCTGCTTTCTGTGACAAAGTTCGTGAACCACCACATAGTCGATGAGCTCGGGGGTGGTTGTCATGAGCATGCAGTTGAAATTCAGGTTGCCCGATGAACTGCAGCTTCCCCACCTTGTTTTCTGGTGGCGGATGGTTATGCGACCGTATGTCACGCCGATGATTGGCGCGAAGTGTTTTACACGCTCAGGTATGACGATCGAGGCATTCTGAGCCAGCGTGGCAAGTTCCGAGTCTGAAAGAGACTTGAGTGATGTATCCGCTGCATGACTTTCTAGCCGTTCCCGCATTATGGCGAGGTGGTCGGTTATCCATTTATTTTTAGATACCACAAATGCCCGAATCTGCGAATCGGGCATTTTTTGCGGTGCCCGGACCTTTACCTGCAGGTCTGGGCTTATCTCTATGCATATTGATTTTCTGTTGCTTCGGATCACGGTATATTCAAGGTGATCAAAGTTCTGCTTATGGTTGTTATCCATGATAAATTCCTGCTTATAGAAATATTTTGCAAGTTTTATAATTTATATCGGGGCTATAAGACCGATTTTACCTCTCGTCTATAGGCACATAAGGCTGTGGCTCCACAAGGCTTGGATAAGCAGGTCTCATGATCTTGTAGCTGTTGACAAGCTCCTCCATGCGGTGAGCACTCCAGCCAACCACACGTCCGATGGCGAACAGCGGCGTGTACAGCGCGTAAGGGATCTTGAGCATCTTGTAGAGAAGGCCGCAGTAATAGTCGATATTTATACATACGCCCTTGTATATCTTGCGTTCCTCGGCGATGACTTCAGGGGCAACTCTTTCGATGAGTTCGTAGAGTTTGAATTCATCTTTTTCGTGCTTTTCTTCAGCGAGCTTTTCCACATATTCCTTTATGATTATGGCACGTGGGTCTGAGAGTGAGTAGATTGGCTGTCCCATTCCATACACTATTCCTGATTTGTCAAATGCCTCACCTCTGACAATCTTTCTGATGTATTCTCTGATCTGTGCTTCATCCGTAACGTCCTCAACATTGTTGTGGATATTCTTCATCATCTCCATCACCTTGAGATCTCCTCCTCCGTTGAGAGGTCCTTTGAGAGAACAGAGGGCAGCCGCAACTGTTGCATATGTGTCAGATCCGGATGAGGTCACAACTCTGGTTGTAAATGTGGAGTTACTTCCGCCACCGTGCTCCATATGGAGAACAAGCGCAAGGTCGAGAACCCTGGCCTCAAGCTGGGTATATGTTCTGTCTGAACGGAGCATACTCAGTATGTTCTCAGCAAATGAGAGCTCTGGGTCAGGCTTGTGTATGTAGCAGCTCTTGCCCAGTTCGTAATGTCTGTATCCCTGGAATGAATACACGGCAAGACGAGGGAATACGCTTATGATCATAAGGCATTGCTGGAGAACATTGTCTAGAGATATATCAGTCTCTGATTTGTCGTATGATCCGAGGGCGAGGATACTCTTCGTCATGTTTGATATGATATCCTTTGTAGGATTCTTCATGATCACATCCTGGATAAAATTGTGTGGAAGATCATATGCAAGATTGAGCACCTGCTTAAACTTTGCAAGCTCATCTGCATCGGGAAGTCTGCCAAATAATAGCAGATATGTACATTCCTCGAATCCATATCTGTTTTCGGACATAAATCCGTTTATAAGTTGGCGTATCTCGTATCCTCTATAGTAAAGTTCACCGTCTATTGGTACAAGTTCGTCGCTGTCCGGCTTATAAGCACGACTTAAAGATATGTTGGTGATTCCTGCGTTGATACCTATACCGTTCAGGTCGCGAAGACCGCGCTTTACACCGTATTCTTCGTAGAGGTCATTGTCTATTGAATCGCTCTCTACACACAGTCCCACGCGGGCTTTTGTAAATGAACTAAGATTATTAATTGACATAAAAATGCTCCTTTCGAGTAAGCTTACTGTAAATTATCGCACTTATTTGCTTCTATTGCAACTTATTTGCTGTCATTGCAATGTGAAATGATTGTATGCATGGAAATTATTATGTATAATGGATAAATAAATGTGTTGCGGTACGTGGGAGCCGCGGAGGAGGCATAAATTGGCAGATAAAGAAAGTAAAGCTGATAATAGTAAAGTGCGTGATAAAGAAGTGCGAGACAGCAAAGTACGTGATAAAGAAGTGCGTGATAGAGAAATACGTGTGGATAGATCGACAATGAACAGATCAGATACAACAGGAAACAGACAGCGTAGCCGATCGGCGAGCTCAAGACCTCAAAGCGCAACTGCTGTTCAGAGAACAAGAACCAGTACTGGAAGACCGCTGGACAAGGAGAAGACACGGGGAGAACATCCTGCGAAGGGCACACAGAGCAGGACGGTGCGCCCGTCCAATGCGGTCCATTCATCCGGTGCGAAGAGTAATAGTGGTGTCAAAAGGAGTGATTCAAAGACTCATTCAAAGACTCCGGCAAAGACTTATAAAAAAACCAATAAAAAGAAAAACAATGTAAGATTAAACCCTAAGACAGTTATTCCGGCAGCGATCATATTGGGAATCCTCCTGGCCTTGGTGATGACGCTTATAATGAGAGCAAGCTTGCTCAAAGTTCATCAGATTTCACAGGATTACAATATGGGCGATACATTTGATATAAAGAACTTTTTTGAAGCGTCAAGTGTAGATACTTATATTGAGTGCGACTCAGATGATTTTGCACCAGATAAGCTGGGAAAGTATAAAGTGAAGTTCACAGTCAGAAGAGGAAAGCTCTCCAGTACGAGAACAGCAAAGATAAATGTGGTGGATGAGGTTAATCCGTACATATCTGGTCCGGATGAAATAGAAGTTAAGGTGGGACAGGATATAAACTGGAGTGACTATTATACTGTTACAGATTCTGACCCTGATATTCAGAGCAAGCTCACTTCGGTGAATGACGTGGACACAGGAAAGGCAAGAGCTGTAAATGCGACACTGACGGTCGCAGATTGGGCAGGCAATACTGCATCAAAGAACATAACCGTAGTGGTTACTGATGGAGACGTTGCTAATTAAATACAAAAAGTGCATTGCACATCTGTTTCGGGTATATTGGGATTATCCCAAATGCCGTATAGATGTGCAATGCACTTTTTTATGCTTTTATATTTCTTGTTGTTCTGTATTTATGAAAGAGGCGGCTTTTTGAGCTCATCGTCAAGCTCAGAATTGTCGACCACAGTTGTTTTGGTTTTCTTGACCTTATCTTTTTTCTTACTTTTGGTTCTTTTGCGAATATTCTTGAAGAGCGATACGATAAGTAAGAGTATGACACCGACGCTTATCAAAACGACGGAGAGTCCATATCTGTCAAGTATCATGTCTATAAAGTTGTAACTGGACTTTTCCCATAATCCATCAGCTTCGAGATCCTGTTGAACCTTCGTGAGACAATATTCCGTGCCGTTGCAGGATGGAATTCCAGGGACTCTGCCTGGGATGGCAGTCAGGTTAGAAGCCTGCGAATCCGTAATGTTGAAGTACTTGTATGACAGTGCCTCTTTGCCGGTGGTAGTAACAGGATCGTCAAGACCAAGGTTTATGAGATACCATTCCCCACCGAGATATACTGCATTCCATGCACAGTTGTTGATGTAGTTCTCATCTTTTAATTTCTTCTGCGTTTCTGCTGAATCATCGAGAAGATCAGAATTCTGTCCCTCAATATATATGCAAGGTACATCGATATAATCCATTATAGCTTTGAATGCTTTGGCGTAGCCGTATGTAACTGCTTTCAGGTATTGCGAACTGAAAACACCGTCTGCTGTGTATGCATATATGTTATCATTGTTCTTGCTTGTGATATTGTCTGCATAATAGACTTTGTTGATGATGGCGTTGTGGATCAGATATACCTTTTCATAATCCTTTGCGTTTTCACTTAGTGTAGCTGCGTAAGTTTTTACTGCAAGGTCGAAATTGTTGACATACACCATTCGCGAGTCGCCATTGGCATACAGTGAATAACATTCAACTGTCAGCAACTGGAATTTTAATTCTCCGGATGAAGATGCCTTACATTCGTAGTTGTCAGACATCCAAAAATATTCCGGATGATCGGCCAAAACCGCGTTCATAACCTGGCGAAGACCATCGTTGCCGATAACTTCCCAGTCTTTATTGCTTATCGACAGTGTAAATGCTGTGTAATACCCACCATCCTGATATTGTGCGGTCTGGTTTGACGAGTTAAATGCAGCAGCGGCTTCGTTGATCTGATTATATACAGTTCTGTATGCGCTGTTGTCAAACTGATCATAATAATAAGTCTTGCCGTTTATCTTGCCAGATCCAGAGCTGTCATTTGTCGTATCTCCCTTATCAGCAGCGTATGCTGTATTGACAAATGGCAGAATCATGATGAGGGTGAGCAGAAATGCTACTAACTTCTTTTTCATAACTGGAAACACACTCCTTCTTTTTATTGAGGAAATCCCTTAATATACTTCCCTCAATAATATCACATTATGACAGTTATTACCAGTTAGAAACTTGGTTAATTAGGTTAATTAGGTGAAACTGATAGATTTTTAGACTAGGCACGTGTATAATAAAAATACTTTTGCGGATAACATGAGAAAAGTGCTTTTGAGAGCAATTTTCATAGAAGATTAAGGAGGATTGAGATGGCTTCCAGTTGTGATATGTGTGCTCATTATGTATATGATGAAGAAGATGATTTCTCTGAGTGCCTGGTGAATATGGATGAGGATGACTTTGCCAGATTTATAGCCAGAGGATATGATAACTGTCCTTATTTTCAGTTGGATGATGAGTATAGGATAGTGAGACATCAGATGTGATGTTATATAATTCAGAAGTGAGATACCCCGGAATGTGAACAGTGATTTTCTGTGTACATTCCGGGGTGTTTTATGTTCGGGGTGTTTTATGTTGATTGCATAGCTGCTGTTATCGGTCAAATGATTCAGCCAGTTCTGTGAGATATATGTATCTGTCCAGTAGGTGTTCAAGCTCTTCCTCAAGCTTTGCCTTTTTTTCAGTCAGCTCGTTCAGTTTGACGAAGTCTGACACGGAGCTGTTGATGTCTGTCTCTGTCTGGGCGATTTCCGCCTCCTTTGCGGCAATATCATCCTCTATGGTGTCATATTCCCGCTGTTCGTTGAACGAGAATTTTTTCTTGGCTGCCGGTTCTCGCCCCTTCTTTTTGTTTTGATCCGTTGCTGCTGGATCACCATCAAAGCTCATGGTTACCTGAGCCTTTGACGAAGATGCCCTTGGTGCGGAAGGTGATCTCGCCATATCGTTTGTGGTGCCTGCGGCACTGTTGGCAAATGATCCGTGGGTTATATAGTAGTCGGTGTATCCGCCCTCAAACTGCGAGATCGCACCCTTTCCGTCAAATACCAGAAGCTTGCGTATAACCCTGTCCAGAAAGTATCTGTCGTGGGATACAACTATGAGTATGCCCTGGAAAGAGTCAAGGTAATCTTCAAGTATACATAGCGTTGATATATCCAGATCGTTTGTGGGCTCATCCAGGATGAGTACATTTGGTGATGATACAAGGACTTTCAGAAGGTAGAGCCTTCTCTTTTCGCCTCCTGATAGTTTTTCTATGCGCTGGTGCTGCAGCGTTCCGTCGAACAGAAAACGTTCACACATGGTTGATGCAGACATGAGTCCTTCGGTTGTCTGTATATATTCGGCGGTTTCTTTGACATAGTCCAGTACCTTCATATTGGGATCAAGTGATTCGTTTTCCTGAGAGAAATATCCAATACGGACAGTTTCGCCTATGTCTATATATCCTTTGTCAGGCTTGATGTTGCCTGTTATAAGTTTCATAAGCGTGGTTTTGCCGCATCCGTTAGGTCCGACGACTCCAATTCTGTCGGTGCGAAGGAAGTTGTATGAGAAATCCTGTATAATGGGATCTTCGCGTCCGGGCCAGGTCTTGGATATATTGTTTATCTCGATGGTTTTGTTGCCCAGTCTGCTGGCGATGGAACTCATGGTGACGGACTGAGTTTCTTTTATGAGCTCCTCACTTGCGAGCTTTTCGTATCTCTGTATATGTGCTTTCTGTTTGGTGCTCCTGGCACGGGCACCTCTCTGCATCCATGCAATCTCTTTTCTTAGGATGTTCTGATGCTTGTTCTGGGTTGCAAGGGCGATATTTTCCCGCTCGGCTTTGAGCATGAGGTAACCTTCGTAGTTAGCGTTGTAGCTGTAAGTTTTGCCCTTGTCTATCTCGACTATCCGGTTGCATACCTTGTCCAGAAAATATCTGTCGTGAGTGACCATCACAAGCGCACCTTTGTAGTTGTTCAGGTATTCCTCCAGATATTCTGTCATGTCGTTGTCCAGGTGGTTTGTAGGCTCGTCAAGTACCAATATGTCACAGCTTGAGAGCAGTGCAGCGGCTAGGGCGACCTTTTTGCGCTGACCGCCGGAGAGTGTGTTTACCATGAGACTTGTATCGTCAAATCCAAGTCTGTGGAGAAATGCCTTGGCATCTCCCTCTATGCTCCATTGGTTTTCCTCGTTAGAGTTGGCGGTTATGACGTAGTCGTAGATGCTCACGGCTTCGGTGAAATCCGGAGTCTGTGGAAGGTATCTGAGGACCACATTGTTTCCTTTGGACAGTTGTCCTGAATCACAGGTGTCGATCCCTGCGATTATCTTGAGCAGTGTTGACTTTCCGGTTCCGTTTACTCCGATGATACCGATCTTCTCCTTTGAGTTTATGGAGAAGTCTGCGTTGTCAAATAGGACTTTGTCTGTATATGATTTTGAAAAATTTTTTATGGTTAATAAATTCATGATGCTGCCGGTGTCCCGGTTATCCTTTCGTCAGAATATAAAAATGTCATATGTGTAGATCAGTATATTCTCTACACACAATATTGTAAATGCGTGGAAATGTAACGTCAATAAGCATATTGTATATTGAACGGCCGTAAAATGACATGTTTCGGGCAAAAAAATTACTTGAAAATTAAACAAAAATTTGTTGAAGGTTGTTTTGACGGAGAGGGATATTTGTAAAAAAATATTCTGCAAATTAGGCAATATGCCCAAAAAGAAAGCGAAATCATATATTTTGCTTAAGAAAAACAAGAAAAAAGCACAAAAGGCTTTACAATTTCTTGATTTTGTAATTTGCAAAAAAATTCAGAAAGTAGTATAAATGGAACATTGATGGCGATGGACCATGAATGGAGGTAATAAGTATGGTAGAATCAACGGATATCAAGGTAAAGCTCAATTCAGTGGAGCAGGTCAGACAGTTTGTAGAGACTATGAGAAAATATGACG
>USSH01000010.1 GCA_900557435.1 uncultured Coprococcus sp.
AACCAATATGGTAAAAAACTAATCCTGTCATAGCCTGTTGCAGCGAAAAAGGAAGCCATATGATATCGTTCAGTCCATACGAAACAAGACCCATTATCACAACAATTATTCCAATAGAAGTGTTGTATTTTCTGGCAAAATTGTTCAGACATATATATATTATTTGACAGAAGAAAAGTGCTGGCAGAAACCAGGTCATTCCGATTGGCGGTGCAGCAATGATACAGAATTTAGTATGTGCACGGCTGTCGTTGGCATATAAGAGCGATAAAATAAAGTTTTTAAGACCAGGTATGGAAAAACCAGCGATAATGAGTTTGGTTATATATCTGAGAACGTTTATAACTGCATATGGAAGTAGAAGTTGCTTTGCTTTTTTGATAATGGTTTTCTTTACATCATATGTCTGATCTTTTACAAAAAATCCTGACAAGATAAAAAACAGCGGCACATGGAATGAGTATATAAAAGTTATAACGAGTCTGTCTAGTTTGTCATATTTGGCAAATGTGTGTCCGATTATTACACAGATGATTGCCAACCCTTTCGCTATATCAATATAGTTTATACGTTTAGAATTTGACATGATGACCCCTCTCCCCTTAAATCTTTATCATGTGTTTGTTTTGTAGGATGCTGTCGAAGTGTGTACTTTTCGGCAGTATTCGATACTTTGGATTATATCTTAAAATTGATATATAATCAACCAACGTTATAGCATATACGTATTGTCTCCCATAACATGCATAGTCCCAAAGTCTGCCTTTTCCTGTTATTTTCCTTATATGATAACAAGGATAACAAAAGCCGGTTCACATATAATTTATGAAACCGGCTTTCGTGTTCGCAATAAACATATGACTATGCGGACATTATATAAAAAATAGGAATGTTATATTACAAATAATAGGGTGCTATATTACATGTACTTCACAAGCTCATCGATGATAGGCGCATAGTGCTCGCCCTCAAGACCGTAGTCTTTCTCTTTGTAGTTCCATGCTGCACGTCCGATTCCGTACTTTTCAAATACAGAATGGATATCTTTGTACCAGTTCAGAGTTCCGTCAAGTGGTGCCTGATCTATAACACCATATTCGCCGCAGTACATAAATCCGTCTCTTTCTTCAACAGCCTTGATGCCGTCGAGGAACATTTTTTCGAACAAATCAGGTCCGATGGAATTAAGTCCAAGGCTACTCTCGGTGATGGCTCCATGCATACACCCTTCGATCTGGCGGGATTTCTCCATGTAGTCATTGAAATCCCCCGGATATTCGATATGGAAATCTGAAGGCATCCCTGTTACCCAGTAAGCAGATTGGTGGGTAAATACCATTGGCTCATAACAGTGGAAATTGTAAACTATGTTCTCATCGTTGTGATGAGGGAGAAGTTTTATAGATGTAACAGCATTGTAGCCAACCCCACCGAGCAGGATCTTGGCAGTAGGCGCTTTTGCTCGGATGATCTCGATGCATTTGCTTGATATTTCGTTCCACTCGTTTACAACGGTTGGACTTACGACCTCGTTCAACGGCTCGAACATTATTATGTCTGCATCCTTTGCATATCTGTCTATAAGCTTTCTCCATATTCCATAGAATCTTTCCTGAAGAGGTTTCTCATGGAAGAATTCAAGAAGATGAGCCTCGTCGTCAAATATATATCCATATGTCTTGTGCAAGTCAAGGACCATGTTGAGTTTGTACTTCCGGCACCACTCAATGCATGAATCGATGTAAGCGTAGCCGCCTTCCTTATCACTTCCGTCCTCGTTTTCAAAATTATCGTAATCGATAGGAAGACGAACATGGTCAAGTCCCCATGATGCTATTCTTGCTATATCTTTTTCTGTGATAAATGTGTCAAGATGCTCCTTGTCAAGTGATCCCTGTGAAAGCCATCCGCCTAAGTTTACTCCTTTTTTGAATCCGTCTAAAGTTTTCATAATAACTAACCTCCTGTGAAATAATAAATTATATAGCGTGCTCATTTGTCTGTTCATGAGCATTTGTCTGTTTCGTTTTCTGTGACTTTATAGTAGCATTTGTGTTGAAAAGCGAATATAATAAATGTGTCAATTATACAACAAATGTGTTGTAGCAATGTAGCTAGGACAACAAATTGCAAAAACGTAAATCGCAAATAAATTTATACGATAAAAATGTGTGACGAAGACACATGAATATCACAGAGGAAAGGAAGAAAGGCGATGAAGATATCGAATGAGATAGTAAAACAGCAGTTTGTCCAGAGGGAATATGGACTGGCACATCCCACATATGACAATGAGCTTGATTTTTATCAGCTTGTGAGCAGCGGTGATGTGAAAGCTTTGTCTGGAATGTTGCTGACAGGCGATGAGGACGAGGCTGTTCTTGCGGCAAGAGGAATATTGTCAGATGACAAGGTTCGCAATAGGAGATATCACGAGATAGTGCTAGTGGCAATGATTTCCAGATTTTGCATAGAAGAGGGGATGGAGGAGATGGAGAGTTACAATCTCAGTGACTTCTATATTAATAAGCTGGACAAGGCGCAGACAGAACGGCAGATCATAGATGTACATAACCAACTGATCGTGGGCTATGCCAAGCGGATGAAAAAGGTGAAAAAGAAAGCTGCTATATCACCTCATTGTGTAAGAGCGATGGATTATGTGTATGATCATCTGCATGAAAAAATAGAAATTACTGATATTGCAGAATTTGTGGGAGTGGAACGCTCATATCTGAGCAAACTATTTCATAAGGAGGTTGGACAGACCATCTCTGATTACATCATGGAGAAGAAACTTCAGACCGCGAGAAATATGCTGCTTTACTCGGATTTTTCCTGCACAGAGATATCCCAGTATCTTGCATTTGCCAGTGGAAGTTATTTTGCCAGATGTTTCAAGGACAAATACGGAGCGACTCCGAATTCCTATCGCAGGACAAATTACAGAAAGCATTGGAAAGCACATTGGAAAGAAGCGAAATCATAGGCTTGTAATGGGCTGGTGTAATTGACAAGCAATGTCAAAGGTTGTAGAATGACATGAGTTTTAAGTATGAAGGAGAATGAATAGCTATGTCATCTTTTAGATTTCATGTGGCTCTTGCAGCCGCAAAACTGAGTAAGGGACTCATCCAGCTCCTGGGTAGAAACGGTACCCACACACCTGGAGTTATAGCCCTTAAGATATGTCCGGATTTCCTGGCACAGGCGCCAAAGGCACCGCTTACTATATGTGTCACAGGAACAAATGGCAAGACGACCTGCAGCAATCTGATAACGGACGTTTTGGAGAAGGATGGAAGAAGAGTTGTCAGCAACAGAACAGGTTCCAATATCGTTCCTGGCTGTACGACAAATGTCATCAACAGTCTGACATTTACAGGAAAAGTCAGAGTGGACGCCACTGTATTTGAGGTGGATGAGCGTGCTTCAAGACTGATACTTCCATATGTGAAACCAGATTATCTTGTTGTAACAGGACTTTTCAGAGATTCACTTAAGAGAAATGCTCACCCAGATTATATTTTCAGTGTCATAGATACCTACTGCCCTGATTCGGCAAAGGTTATACTGAATGCGGACGAGCTTTGTTCAAGCATGCTGAAGAAGGATAGCTACAGAGTGTTCTACGGAATTGGCAAGCAGCCTGATGACAAGACTGAACCATACAACCTTATCGCGGATTACCAGATCTGCCCTAACTGCGGTGAGAAGCTGAAGTACAATTACCTCAGATATCATCACATCGGTGATGTGGTATGTCCGAAGTGCGGACTTCACTCCCCGGACAAGAAATATCTGGCAACTGACATAGACAGAGAGAAGATGACAATTACTATACAGGAGGGAGACAAGAAGACAGTTTATCCACTGATCCACACAGCTCTCTTCAATATATATAATGAAGTTACAGTTATCTCGGCACTGCGCGAGATCGGTCTCTCGGCTGAGAGAGTAAAGGAACTCATGGGTCAGATCCATATACCGGATTCCCGCCACAACGAGACTACAGTGAATGGTGTTACAGTAATCCAGGCACTCTCAAAGGGACAGAGTGCAGTTTCCTCATCCAGAACATTTGAATATGTGGCAAATGAGGAGGGTAAAAAGGCTATCCTTCTTGCGATGGATGATCTCGAGGACAGACAGAAGAGTATAGAGTTTTCAGGTTGGATATATGATCTGGAGTACGAGCAGTTCAACCGAGATGATGTGGTACAGGTCATCTGTACCGGACCTAGATGCTACGACCATAAGGTGAGGTGTCTGCTGGCAGGTATCCCGGAGGAGAAGATACTCACAAATCTCAGCGAGGTTGCTGCGGCAGATGATGTGACTATAGATGGCGTAGACAGAATATACATCCTGTATGACTGTGAGAACTACGGAATGTCATGCGAGATGAAGAAGAAGATAATCAAGAGACTGGAGGGTGACAAATAATGAAGATTGAGATTTTATATCCGGAAATATGTACACTCTACGGTGACAAGGGAAATACAATGTATCTGCAGAAATGTCTGCCAGATGCAGAATTTGTGACAACAGGACTTAACGAGAAACCTCTTTTTTTGAGAGAGAATATTGACATGGTATATATGTGCTCCATGAGTGAGAAGAGTCAGGAGCTCGTGCTTGACAGACTGATGCAGTACAAGGATGAGATCGCAGCATGCATGAAGGATGGAAAGGCGCTTTTCCTTCTGGTTGGCAATTCCATGGAACTTCTCGGAGATTATATCAAGAGAGAGGACGGAACCAGAGTTGCAGGACTTGGCGTTGTTCCGGGCATGTACTCAGTTCGTCAGGCTCCAAATCGTTTCAACACGCTCATCAAGGCAAAGTTTAACGATATGACACTCATCGGTTACACCAGCCGATTTGCCCATACCTACGGCATACCGGAGGATATGACATTTTGCAAGGTGGAGATCGGACAGGGCAGCAATCCAGATACAATGAATGAGGGAATCTGCAGGAACAGAGTCATTGCGACCTACATTCATGGACCATTGCTCATTCAGAATCCTGATTTTGTACATTATCTGCTGGAAAGACTGGATGCCCCAATGAAGGAGATACCATTCGAGGAAGCTATGCGCAAGGCATACGATGTGAAGCTTGCTGAGTATGGCAAGCCGGATCTGGAGCTGTCATAATAACAACATTAATAATGATAGGAAAACCCTAGAGGTTGCAGCCTCTAGGGTTTTCGTTTTAGGTTGAATGACCTAATATCTCTTGTCTGCCGACATTATAGCATATGATTTCTACCTTCGCAACATTCATTTTCCCTCACCCACCTTAATGTTTTTTCAGATGTATCAACCCAAAAGAAAGTAGTATAATGATATCGCAGGAAGAAAAAACAAACGACGCGAAGCGGCATTTGTTTTTTTCTTGCGATACCAACGAGAACCCGTTCGGCGGAGCCGAACATGGAGCGCGGCAGCGCGAGGGTTCGAGTCTGCCAAAAGCAAGAAGAAAAATGCGCGACGCGAAGCGGCATTTGTTTCTGTAAATTGGGGCATATTATTCATAAAAACAGATGAAGAGACAATGTGAAAGGAGCAGTGGGTTACATGTTAAAGGACTGGAACAGACCGGAGCGTCCATCGGATGAGGAGATAGACACTCGGTTAAAGATTGCCAGAGAGAATCTGACACGCAATCAGATCAAGGTAAAGGAAGGCAAGATACCTGTATTTGTAATATTTGAAGGCTGGGGAGCCGCAGGTAAGGGAAGTCTTGTGGGAAGGATCATAAAGAATATGGATCCGAGATTTTTCAACGTTGAGTCAGTGAAGTATTCCACAGATGAGGAAAAACGCAGACCATTTTTGTACAAGTATTTTACGAGAATACCGGAACAGGGTGAGTTTGTATTTCTGGATGGTGGATGGATGAGGGACATAGTAGGTGGCAAGATGTCTGGAGAATTGTCAGACAAGGAATACCGGAAGAGAGTTGACAGCACCAAGAGATTCGAGAGGACTCTGGCGGACAATGGATATCTGGTCATGAAATTTTTCTTCCAGATAGACAAGCACGAGCAGAAGAAGAGGCTTGAAACACTTCTTGAAGACGATACTACAAACTGGAGAGTGTCTAAGCATGATTTGAAACAGAACAAAAAGTATGATGAGTATCTTGAGGCGTTTGACAGCTTTATGTATGACACCAATCTGTCAAATGCACCGTGGTACATGATAGATGCAAAGGAGAGAAAATGGGCAGAACTTCAGATACTCGATATCATCAATCAGGGGATAGAGACTGCGCTGCTCAATCAGGGGCATGCTGTACCTATATTGCAGAATACATTTGCGCTCAAGAAGATCCCGAAACTTTCCGAGGTGTCTCTCGACAAGAAACTGACGGATGAGGAGTACAAGGAGGAACTTGACAAGCTGCAGAAGAAACTCGGCAGACTGCACAATGAGCTTTACCAAAAGAGGATACCGGTTATCATAGGCTACGAAGGTTGGGATGCGGCAGGCAAAGGTGGAAATATCAAAAGGATAGCGGAGGCACTTGATGCGAGAGGTTATGTGGTAAATCCTATAGCAAGTCCAGAGCCACACGAGAAGGCAAGGCATTTTCTGTGGAGATTTTGGACAAGACTTCCAAAGTCTGGGCATGTGGCTATATTTGACAGAACATGGTATGGCAGAGTTATGGTTGAGAGACTTGAGGGGTTCTGCTCGGAGAATGATTGGCAGCGGGCGTACAATGAGATAAATGAATTTGAGAAGGAACTGCACGACTGGGGAGCTGTAGTCATCAAATTTTGGGTTCAGATCGACAAAGACACGCAGCTTGAGAGATTCACACTCAGGCAGAACACGCCTGAGAAACGCTGGAAGATCACAGATGAGGATTGGCGTAACCGTGACAAATGGGATAGCTACGAGGTGGCGGTGGATGAGATGCTGGAAAAGACCAACACAAGCTTTGCACCTTGGCACATATTGGAGTCAAATGATAAAAAGTATGCAAGAATAAAAGCCCTCAAGATCGTGATTAAGGCAATAGAGGATAAGCTGGAACAGCTCGACAAATAACGACGGATGCCGGAACACGGTCACTTGATGTCCGGGATGATATAACACATTTGAAACAGACATGTGTAAAGATAAAAAAACACAAGGCGGTGATACACACTATTAAGGTATCACCGCCTTTTAAAAAGGTTTAAGGTATATGTTCCACCTGGCGTGTCTGACCGCAAAGGATATAATATCCAAGGAGGGAGATACGGTCCAAGCATCAGGCAGACTGCAAAATATAAAAACTATATTTCCTGTATGGGTAAGACAGGAAGATAAGTTATTACCAAATTTAAATGTTCTCTCTGATGATGGATACTCCTAGCGGAGCCAGTACCAGATCACCATCAACTATATTATTTGTCTGAATATCTGTTCCATGGACTTTAGAGACAGTCTTAGGTTCGTCTGTGTTGTTCAGGTAGAAACCAAATGAGGTTCCGTCATCTGCGTATCTGCAGTGATACTGAACTCCGTCAGGGAGACTCTTTGTGGCTATTCCGGCATCTGCCAGCATCCGCTCCATGATCTCACCAAGTTTGCTGTAATCTATTCTTGCAGCTACGTAGTAGGCCTTGCCCTTGCCGTAGCTGTTCACTGTCACTGCTGCATTCCCAGCATAGAAGTCTGAATCGTAGGTTCCCAGCACTTCAGCTGTTCCAACTCTCAGGATCTCCGCATAGTCTCGAAGTTCACATGAACTTCCATCTGTGAAAGTCACGCTGTTTCTGTCAGATGGGTACAGAGTATCGATCTCCTCACTGATGACTCCGAATACATCTGCAAGTCCATTTCCCGGGAATCCCCCAAGGATGCAGAGCTGATCCTTGTCAACGTAGCCGGTGAAGTATGTAGCAAGGAGCTGCCCGCCTCTCTTTACAAATGCAGCGAGAGATTCTGCAGCACCGTCTCTTAGCATATAGAGCATAGGAGCCACGACCGCATCATAATCGTCAAGCGGTTCATCGGATGCGATCACATCCACGTCGACACCGCATTTTGTCAATTCCTTGTATATGGACATGCAGGTCTCAGGATATTTTTTTGATTCCTGACCTAATGCCTTGACATCATCTATAGCCCACATATTGTCCCAGTCGAACAGCAGTGCCACTTTTGATCTGACGAGCGTTCCGGTTATCTCGGAGAGTCCTTCAAGTTCAGCACCGAGAGCGGCAACCTCCTTAAATATCCTGGTGTCATTTGTTCCAAGATGGTCGACGACGGCACCGTGATACTGTTCAAATGAGCCCCTGCCCTTTCGCCACTGGAAGTATTGAACAGTGTCAGAACCGCAGGCTATAGCGTTGTATGAGAACAGTCTGTGAATGCCAGGCCTTTTAAGCTTATTATACGGATGCCAGTTTACAAGCCCTGGGGCACTCTCCATAAGCATGAAAGGCTTATCTTTCTTCATGGATCTCATGACTGCGTGGTCGAATGTGTTCTGTCCCATGACATCAGCAAGGCTTTCATAGTCGTTGTGGAATCTAGGGTATGAATCCCAGGAGATCACGTCAAGCTCCTTTGCCATAGGTCTGTAGTCAAGTCCTTCGTAGAGCTGCATGAAGTTGGTAGTTATAGGTATGTCAGGAGTGAGTTCACGGAGGAGCATTATCTCTGACTTCATGTAATCGTTCATGTTCCATGTGGTAAATCTCTTCCATTCGAGGTTCAGCCCCATGATACTGAAATCACCATTTTTGTAAGGTGGCTCAATCTGTGAGAAACTGTTGTATGAGTGGCTCCAGAAGGTGGTCCACCATGCTTTGTTCAGCTTGTTTATGTCGTGGTCGAACTTCTCTGCGAGGTAATTTTGAAATCTTTTCACACAGAGACGGCAGTAGCACTCGCCGCCAAGCTCATTTGACACATGCCACATGATGAGGCCTGGATGGTTTCCCACATGGGCGTGGAGTTGACGGATGATATTGTAGACCTTTTCTCTGTAAATAGGTGAGCTCATGCAGTGATTTTCACGCACACCCTGGTGTTCCCGGACATCATAGGAATCAACACGTCTGATCTCAGGATATTTCTGCGCCATCCATGCCGGTTTGCCACCAGATGGTGTTGCGAGAATTGTGTAAATCCCAGCATTATAAAGATTGTCCATAACGTCTTTCAGCCAGTCAAAATGATATTCACCCTCAGCAGGTTCGTAAGCTGACCAGGAGAAAACTCCAAGAGTGGCGGAAGTCATTCCTGCCTCCTTCATCATCTCGATATCCTTTGCCAGAATATCAGGGCGGTCAAGCCACTGTTCAGCATTGTAATCACCGCCGTGTAATATTCCGTTTATCTGTGGAAAAAGCTTGTTTTTGTTCATTTATCTGTCATCTCCTATAAATAAAGGTAATGTGCTCTATGTTATCTGTTTTTAGTGTAAAATATATGCGCAAGCGGTTGCACAACTTGCTATTTAAAGGTAGCACAAATAGACAAATAATTCAATTGTAATTTGACAATACATTTTAATTTGTGCAAAATATACAAAATATATACACTGCCATTCATCAGGACAATATTGTATATAATCAAGAAATACGGCTTGAAATAAGAGATACATTTGCTTGTGATTAAGATATCATGAATTGCTCAAAATTGCGCAATTTGTCAATTCCTACAAGATGCATAAAAGTGAGGTAAAAAGCTATCGAACAGTGTCAAAAATCTATATAATAAAAGTATTGAGGGATGAACGGAGACATAAGGTTGGAACGTATCGTTTAAGGAGGAGTTTTATGAGAAAAAAGCGGGAATCATATAGAGCGGTGACAGCCAGTATAAGGTCTGAGTGGTTAAGGGGGCTGAGCAGAAAAATCTGTATCGGTGTCTTGGCATTTTCGGCGGCGGTTGTGCTTATAGGCGGCAAAGTGGGAGCATATGCATCTGATCAGACTCGGGTAAGTTCAGATGAGAGTCAGGTTACAGTAGGGTATGATGATCTGGACGACACTTTGCAGAAAGGCGGACTTGGCGTTGTAACTGAGCTGCAGGGTGGTGTGGCTGCACTGGCATCTACATATAACGCAGCAGCTCTGGAGGAGCGTATTGTTGAAGGAATCAAGGCGTGGCAGACGAATATAGATGTATCGGGACTTGGCCTTACGAGCGACGATATTGATAACGGGGCAGTAAGATATATTATCAATTCTCATCCTGAGTTTATCAGTCTGTCGGGAGGCTATAGATATTGGACTTCTGGCTCCACGATCACCAAAATAGAATTTACATATTTGACAAATGCAAAGGAGGAGCAGCAGGAGCTTGATGCTGCACTTCAGGAAGTCAAGAGTAAGATAGATACCAGTGGAATGAGCGATGAAGAGATAGTACTTGCATATCATGAGTATCTCACATCCACAGTTGCATATGCATATGAGGATTATTTCAATGGAACGATCGCTGCAAATCACGGGTACGATATGTATGGAGCTTTGGTTAAACATAGTTGTGTGTGTCAGGGATATGCCGAGACTATGTTTTATCTGCTAAGAGAGGCTGGCCTTTCATGTGCGATCGCATCAAGTGAAAATATCAATCACGCATGGAACATAGTTAAGATCCATGGCAACTGGTATCACATAGATGCGACATGGGATGATCCGGTGTGGGATATGCCTGGAAGATCATATCATAATTATTTTCTTGTGAGTTTTGATACAATGAATAAGAATACACTCATCAACCATACTAAGGACAGAACGGATATGGTTGTCAGCGCACAGTGGGGAGATACATATACGACAGCGGTGGACACCACTTATGAGAGTGGAAAGTTCTGGAATGGTATTGAGAAAGCTATTTTTTATAAAGACGGTTATTGGTACAGCATAAGTGACGGCAGTTCGAAAACATCATTTAACATAAATAAGTATCAGTATTCGACTAACATAAACAAGGTTTTGTATTCGGGCACTGCAAAATGGACAACTCCGAGAGGTGGGTATTATTCCGGCGTTTACAGTTCAATATATCTCCGAGGTGATAATTTATATTTTACGACTCCGGATAGCTTGAACAAGATAGATATAACATCGACAAATGTAACTCCTACAGAGCTTATAAATATACGAACACAGTATAATAGTTCAACAGGAAATAATTTATATGCGTTTGGAGAACAGTATGGTAAGCTAGTGTATTTTATTACAGATTCTCCTAATATAAAGAAAACTAAGGATTCAAGCAATTCAAGCAAGTATAACAAGGAGTATGCCGAGTATACATTCGAGATGTGCATAAGCCACAAGTGGGATGCCGGAGTAGTGACGAAGGAGCCAACCTACACAAGTACAGGAACCAAGAAGTACACCTGTACAAACTGCGGTGAGACCAAGACCGAAATGATAGCCAAGCTGGTATGTACAAGCCACGCATGGAATAGCGGAGTAGTGACAAAAGAGCCAACTTACACAAGTACAGGAACCAAGAAGTACACTTGTACAAACTGCGGTGAGACCAAGACCGAAACGATAGCCAAGCTGGTGTGTACGAGTCACGTGTGGGATGCCGGAGTAGTGACAAAGAAGCCAACTTACACAAGCACAGGAACCAAGAAATACACCTGTACAAATTGCGGTGAGACCAAGATCGAAACGATAGCCAAGCTGGTATGTACGAGCCACGTGTGGGATAGCGGCGAGGTTGTGACAGCACCGACATACAAGACAGAGGGAACCAAGAAGTACACGTGTAAGAATTGCGGAACAACCAAGACCGAAACGATAGCCAAGCTGGTGTGTACGAGTCACGTATGGAACAGCGGAGTGGTGACGAAGGAGCCGACATATACAAGTACTGGTGAGAAGAAATACACTTGTACAAACTGCGGTGAGACCAAGACCGAGACGATAGCCAAGCTGGTGTGTACAAGTCACGTATGGAACAGCGGAGTAGTGACGAAGGAGCCAACTTACACAAGCGCGGGTACAAAGGAATATACCTGCGTCAACTGTGGAACCACAAAGACGAGCTCAATCGCCATGTTGAAGCTGAGCAAGGTTACATTAAAAACAGCCGTATCCTCCACGGGAATAAAGCTCTCATGGTCATCAGAGAAAAATGCATCCGGATACTATATATACAGAAAGTCCGGAAAGGGACAGTATGCACTGTTAAAGAAGGTTACTGGGGCGAACACCCTTGCATTTACTGACACAAAGGTTACAAGCGGAGTGACATATACATACAAGGTTCAGGCATACAGAGGAACAGCGGTAGGTGCCGGAACGGAAACAAGCAGATGCTTCGTTGGAACGGCAAGGATAAAAACAGCAAATGATTCAAATGGAGTAAAGCTTGCCTGGAATAAGGTTGGAGGCGCTGGTTCATACAAGATATATAGGAAAGCCGGAACCGGAGCATACAGTTGTATAAAGACAGTGAATGCTGCAGTTGTAACATACCTGGACAAGACGGTAAAGTCCGGAATTACATACACCTATCTCGTAAAGCCTTATGTCGGAAACAATGTAGGAACATACACAAAGTCTACAAGACTTTATCTGAAATCTGTAACTGTAAAGGCAAGGATAGCCGGTACAGGGGTGACAGTGAGTTGGACAAAGTCCGCAGGTGCTACGGAATACAGAGTGTACAGAAAGGTGTCAGGAGGCAAATATGCACTTGTTAAGAAAGTGAATGGTACAAGCAATTTGAGCTGGAATGACAGAAGTGCATCAAAGGGAAAGACATATTGCTACTATGTACGAGCATTTAAGGGAAATTCTTACAGCGCAGCATCAAACGAGATGAAGATAAAAAGGTAAGAGACTGCAGTATATTAAGTCAGTATATTAAAATAAAATTTGAAAAGTTTATAACGGTAACGGTATAATACCGGGGAAGGAATGAACTTATAGAAGGGAGTTTTAATGATTAACGAGGAGAGATTGAAACAGAATTCTTGTAGGAAATGCCTTGCCCGGTATTTTTCTGCATCTAATGTATCTAAATGGAAAGCTTTAAAAGTTATCTGCATGTGTGCTGTTGTATTTATGACAGTCTGTATGACTGCGTATTATGGAAAAGTTACAGCATTTGCCAATGAAACGGTGGAAGGATCGGGACTGGAAGTTGAAAACATTGACCTGTCGGAAATATATGAGATAGGTGGCTATGAGCAGCCAGAGCAGGATGACGAAGAATCCGGTATGGCATCCTTGGCAGCAGCAAGTTCAAATGCCCGTGAGGATAAGATAGCGAATGCCATAAAGTCTTTTAAGACCAACATAAATGTGCGTGGAATGGGAATAACAAGGAGCAATGTGGAATCAGTATTTGCAAATATCATGGCATTGCATCCGGAGATTGTGTATGTGGCGAATGCATCATATTCCTACAGCGGCAGCACAGGATCGGTAAATGCTCTTATAATAGGCTATATTCCAAATGCTAAGAGTGTTAAGGATTCCCTCACAAATGCGGTGAAGGAAGTAAATCGTCAGGTGAACATAAGGAATATGAAACCTGCGGAGATAGTTCTTGCGTACCATGAGTATCTTACATCTACAGTGGAGTACGATGCCAGTGGAATACGTGGATACAATACAGTAAATGGAAGAGATCACAAATACGATATGTATGGAACTCTTGTAGATAAGAAGGCGGTATGTCAGGGATATGCTGAGACTATGAATTATCTTCTCAGGAAGGCAGGAATCCCGTGTGCTCTAGCAACAAGCAAGTACATAAATCATGCATGGAATGTTGTGAGATTAAACGGCAGATGGTATCACGTTGATGCCACCTGGGATGATCCTACGGATGATCTTCCAGGTCAGTCAAGACACGAATATTTTCTTATCAGTACTGACACGCTAAACAGGCGAACTAAAAGCGTGAGCTCATCGTATTCATTGGGACGATATGATACGAAGATCAGTGGTGCGTGGAATGGCAGATACACAGGTGCTGTTGATAAGAGGTATGAGAGTGGTCAGATGTGGAGCGGTGTCGAGAAGGTAATGTATTACCGTAATGGATACTGGTACAGCATCAGGCAGGGAAATACACCGATAGAGTTTGAGATAGTAAAACACAGATTTTCAACGGGCGGCGAGAAGGTGATACTGTCCGGAACTTCGGTTTGGTATAAATCTGATGGAAGTTACTATAACGGACAGTTCGGCTCAATATTTCTTGCCCAGGAGTCTCTTTACTTTAACACAGCGAGATACATAGGCAGGATAGATCTGGATTCACCAAAGAATGAGTATACACTACTTTATATGATATAAGAGGAAGTTATTCAGATGGAATCAATATATATGCCATGGGATGGCACAACAAGCAGATCGTTGTGTGGATATCGGACTCACCTATGTGTAAGGCAAGAGATGCATATCTTCTGAATCCGTGTCTTAAGCACAGTTGGAACAAGGGAACAGTAATAAAGAAAGCGACATATGCATCAACTGGTGCAAAGCAGTATACATGCAAAAAGTGCAGCTATAAAAAGACTGTATCAACTCCGAAATTACAGCTTGGAAAGGTATCAGTGAAGACTGCGCCTAATAAAAAGGGAATAAAGCTCACATGGGGCAAAGTCTCAGGTGCAACCGGCTACAGAGTATACAGAAAGACAAAGAATGGAAGTTTCCAGCTGTTAAAGAGTGTCAACACATCATCACTTCTGGACGGCAGGGTTTCAAGTGGCACAACTTATACATATAAGGTAGCGGCATATAACAAGTATACGACAGGTAAGGCAACTCAGGTGTCAAGATTATTTCTCGGCAGTGCAAATGTGAAAGCCGGAAATAAAGCTGGCGGAGTGAAGATAGTCTGGAATAGAGTGAAAGGGGCTGATTCATACAAGATATACAGGAAGACAAAGACCGGATCATACAGGTTGATGAAAACTGTGAATTCAGGTATTACATCTTGGATCGACAACAGAGTCAGTGAGTGCAAGGAATACACATATGCGGTCATGCCGTATAAAAAGACAACTGGAGGATCTTACACTCCTGCAACGATAGTGTATCTGAAGGCGCCATCAGTGGGGCTTAAGAAGGCAAAACAGGGGGTGACTGTGAGCTGGACAAAATCTGTTGGAGTGGACAAATACTATGTGTACAGGAAGATTTCATCCGGGAATTGGGAAAGGATGGCTACACTCAAAAAGCCAAAATCACTCAATTGGACAGATAAGAGTGCTGCAAAAGGACGGAGATATCAATACACAGTAATAGCCTCAAGAGGAACATATACAAGTGCCGCTGCATCGGCTAAAGAGATAGAGAGATAAAAAGAGCGCTATCCGGTCATATCGGATAGCGCTTTTCTAATGTATGTTGAATAGTTTATTGTTTGTTATCGCCTGATTTGTCAGTGATATTGCGGTGTGAATTGTCAAACAGATCGGTATCGGCCACATCGGATGAGTCGTTTCGGGAGAGCGTTTCAGCCAGTCTGTCCTTTGCTCCCTCACTTTTTTCTTTGATGGTTTCGCTGATAACCTCACTCTTTTCTTTTATATTTTCAGTAAGCTGCTCTGCTTTTTCCTTAATTTTTTTTGTTATTGAAAAGTTCTCAGGATGATCCTCAAATGCGCGCTTGATTGATGCTGTGTCGTGGAGGATAAGAAGGAAACTTGGTTTCTCCTTGCGCTTTTCTCTATCCAGTGCAATTTTCGATTTGAGTTCTTCCACTCGTACGATGAGGTCGTTCTCCTTTGCAAATTTCTTGACCTTGTTCATGAGGTTGAACGATACAACACAGTCTATAACGAACACTCCGTAGAAGAATCCTATAAAGAAGGAAAATGTCAGGTGGTCGGCAAGCCAGTACACAGCATTTAATATATGCGGATGCAGGAAGAAATAGTAAAGTGCAGCGATGAGTCCCCAAAAGAAAGAAAACAGAGGACATATGATACCTTGAATGTTTCCCCATTCATCCGAATAGTCCCAAAGCTTGATGTTCATACCTATTATAAATATACGGCCGGCGATATACTCCACAACGGTCATTGCTATTGTCATTATCAGTATGATCAGAACTTTCTGTAAAATAGGATGCGAATCGACGGCATCGATGTGAATGAGTGATAACAGATACAGAACTACAAGACCTGAACCGTAGAGCGGCAGGTATGGTCCGATCAGAAATCCCGGATTTATCCATTTGTGGCTCGGGTTGCTCTTGGAAAAGAATTTCCTGAATATGACCTCTATGCACCAACCCATGATGCAACCGATAAAAAATAAAAACAGTATCACAAGGATGCTCTTGATATTAAAATTATCCATTATGCTTAACTCCTTTGTATAGTATGAAAAATACAGATTTAAATCTCATATTAATAATAAAACAATACTAATAAGATAGTATACAGTTTGAAAAAAAGCAACCTTACAGAATCGTATAAATGTAAATAAAGCAATTCCTTATTGAAACTTATTGAGAAAAAAAGTCGCTGGAAAAATGGCTGTTATATTGGACTAACCGGAGGTACGGTGCTATACTGACAGAAAATAAAATCACGGATCAGGTGCAGACTTTTTGTGGGGATAACTACGAAGAGAATGCATTTTTTCGTTAAGAGGAGTTCGACAAGTCGAACAAAGATCAGATAAATATATATATTTAAGGAGGATATAGTTATGATGAAAGCATTAAAGAAGGTAAACTGGAAGAAACTTGGAATATTTGCAGGCGGCGTATTATTCGGAACAGCTGGTATCAAGGTCCTCTCAAGCAAGGACGCAAAGAACGTATATACACATTGTACAGCTGGTGTTCTCAGAGCAAAGGACTGCGTTATGAAGACAGCGAATACTATCCAGGAAAACTGTGGTGATATCTATGCGGGCGCAAAGGATATCAATGAGGCAAGAGCGCAGAAGGCAGCAGAGGCTGATTTTGAGGATGCAGAGAGCACAGAGACAGCAGAGGAAGAGGTTGGCGCAGAGGAGTAATCCCGGAAAATTTATTGCGAAAACACATTAAATATTTGCAGAAAGAGGCGAAGATCTTGAAGTTTTCAATTTTAAATGAAACAAAGAATCGTCTGCGTATACACATGGCACAGAGCCGTATGACTATGGCACAGGCTGACATATTACAGTATTATCTTGAGAATTGTGACGGCGTTGTCGATGTCAAAGTGCATGACAGAACCTGCGATGCGGTCATTATCTATGAGGGCGACAGGGCAGGTATCATAGATGCACTCAGACAGTTTGGTTATGATAGAGTAGAGATTCCAGCGGATCTCACGGAGACATCCGGGAGAGTTATGAACAGACAGTATGAGGACAAGCTGTTCTGGAAGACTGCATGGTATATTACCAAGAAGTGGATCGTGCCGATGCCGCTCAGATATTGCTTTACATCGGTGAAGGCGCTCAAGTATATAGGCAAGGGACTGAAGTGTCTCGCAGACAGGAAACTTGAGGTGCCGGTTCTAGATGCAACAGCCATCACGGCATCCATACTCACAAATGATTTTGCAACAGCAGGTTCAGTTATGTTCCTGCTTGAGATCGGTGAGATCCTTGAGGAGTGGACGCACAAGAAGTCCGTTGGAGGACTTGCCAGAAGTATGTCACTCAACATCAGCAAGGTATGGGTAAGAGTAGATGACTGTGATGTGCTTATGGACAGCGCGAAGATTGCAAAGGATGATCTTGTGGTAGTTCATATGAGCAACGTGATCCCATTTGACGGAGTTGTGGCAGAGTGCGAGGGAATGGTCAATCAGTCATCTCTTACAGGAGAGTCTGTTCCTGTTCACAAGGGAGCTGGCGATGTTGTATATGCAGGTACAGTTGTAGAGGAAGGCGAGCTTGTGGTCAGAGTCACAAAGACCGGCAGAACAAGCAGATATGATAAAGTAGTGGCTATGATCGAGGAGTCGGAGAAACTCAAGTCAGGACTTGAGAGCAAGGCAGAGCATCTTGCAGACGGTCTGGTTCCATGGACTCTCGGCGGAACTATCCTCACATACCTGCTCACGAGAAATATAACAAAGATGCTTGCTGTTCTCATGGTCGACTATTCATGTGCGCTCAAGATGTCTATGCCTATAGCTGTTCTGTCGGCTATCCAGGAGGCAAATAAGCATCATCTCACAGTCAAGGGAGGTAAATTCCTTGAGGCTGTGGCGGAGGCGGATACCATAGTATTTGACAAGACGGGAACGCTCACAAAGGCATCGCCGACACTAGTGCGTGTAGTGTCATTTGATGGCAGAGACCCTGATGAGCTGCTCAAAATAGCTGCATGTCTGGAGGAACATTTCCCTCATTCGATGGCTAGAGCTGTTGTGGCTGGAGCGGCGGCAAAGGGAATAGAGCATGAGGAGATGCACTCTAAGGTTGAGTATGTTGTCGCCCATGGAATCTCATCGAGTATAGAAGGCAAGAAGGTCATCATAGGAAGTTATCACTTTGTATTTGAGGATGAAGGCTGCATGATACCGGATGACAAGATGGAGCTTTACGAATCACTTTCAAAGGCGCACTCACATCTGTTCATGGGAATAGACGGCAAGCTTGCAGCAGTAATATCTATCAAGGATCCTGTGAGACCTGAATCTGCAGAGGTTGTGAGAAAACTCAAGGAACTCGGCATCGGCAAGGTAGTCATGATGACCGGAGACAGTGAGAGAACTGCCCAAGCTATAGCTGAACAGGTAGGCGTGGACGAGTATTACTCAGAGGTACTTCCGGAGGATAAGGCAAAGTTCGTGGAGTCTGAAAAGGCGGCGGGACGCAAGGTTATCATGGTCGGCGATGGAATCAACGATTCTCCGGCACTGTCAGCATCGGATGCAGGCATAGCAGTCAGTGATGGCGCTGAGATAGCCAGAGAGATCGCGGATATAACGGTCAGTGCAGACAATCTGTATGAACTTGTCACACTTAAGGAACTCAGCAACAAGCTGATGAACAGGATCAACAGAAATTACCGCAAGATAGTTACATTCAACACAGGACTTATCATACTCGGTGTGATGGGCGTGATCCAGCCGACGACATCGGCACTGCTCCATAATTCATCGACTCTGCTTATAAGCATGGATAGTATGAAGAGATTGCTTGATTAATTTTTATAAGATTAGTTTTTATCATTAAAATGTATTGACCTTATGCACCCAAATATGACATTATACGATTAAAAGACAGGTTAACTAAATCACATAAAATTTACAGATATACAGATAATATTGTCAGGAGGGATACATTATGGTAAAGAAAGTAATTGGAGATAATTTTGATGAGATTAAATCGAGTAAGATTGCCGTAGCTGATTTTTCGGCGACATGGTGCGGCCCCTGCAAGATGATGGCTCCGGTATTTCACACTGTTGCAGAGGACATGAAGGATGAGGTCAGTTTTTTCAATGTTGATGTTGATGAGAATCCAGGACTTGCCGCATCAAACAAAGTGTTCAGCGTGCCTACGCTGATTCTCTACAAGGATGGTGTGGAGGTTTCCAGAAGCGTTGGTGCGATATCCAAGTATGACCTGATCGATTTTATAAACAAAAATAAGTAGGACCAGTAAATGGCAAACATTTACCGCCAAACAATTAAGAAAAACGTAAAAGAGAAGACACCTGTAAAAATATTTTTTAATATTTGAAAACAAATAAAACTCCCGCTCTTTGAGAGGTACATATACAATGTATGTACATACTCGAAGAGTGGGAGTTTTTATTTGCCTGAACTATCTGGCATCTCTGTCTACATAGTCTCTATGTGTCACAAGACTCTTGTATGCCGGTCTGATGATCTTGTCTGTGGTTACAAGCTCCTCAATTCTGTGGGCGCTCCAGCCAACGATACGTGCAACCGCAAAGAGAGGTGTGTAAAGTTCTCTAGGAATGCCGAGCATCTCGTATACGAATCCGCTGTAGAAATCCACATTTGGACTTACGCCCTTGTAGATCTTACGCTCCTTGGCTATGAGCTTAGGTGCGATCTTTTCGATATTGTTGTACAGAGCCATGTCCTCATCTCTGCCTTTGGCTGCAGCAAGCTGTTCTACAAATGCCTTGAACACCTTTTCTCTTGGATCGGACAGGGAGTATACCGCGTGTCCCATACCGTATATAAGCCCTTTGTGGTCATATGCCTGCTTGTTAAGCAGTTTATCGAGATAAGCTTCAATAGCTTCTTCGTCGTGATAATCCTTGATATGTTCCTTTATATCGTCCATCATATTCATAACCTGAAGATTTGCACCGCCGTGTTTT
>USSH01000011.1 GCA_900557435.1 uncultured Coprococcus sp.
GACTGCCTATAACCATGTTGTGCTTTATATTGAAATGAGCACCCGTAAGCTTCACATCGTTCTCCTGGGCCATGACCAGGATCGGATCATATCCACTTCTCAAAACCTTTATTATGTCAAATGGTTCACTGGTGAGCTCCGTTCTTCCACTCTCAAGTCTGCTCATATCAAGCACATCGTTGATGAGCAATTCAAGCTGTTTTCCCGCATCATCTATCTTGGACAACGCATCCATCACTCTGTCCCTGTCATCTATACACTGTTCTGCAATTCGTGACATTCCAAGGATTCCATTGATAGGAGTTCTTATATCGTGTGACATACGTGACAGGAATTCCGTCTTCGCTGTATTTGCACGCTTGGCCTCCTCGTAAGCTTCGGCAAGCAGCTTCTGGGCACGGATCTCCTCTTTCTTCTCCTCGTCAATTTCCTGAACGCCTATGAGAATACGGTTAAGTTCTCTCTCCTCATCTGCCCTGACAGGAATCGCCGTCACACGACACCATCCATATAACGTGTCCCTAAATTCCTTGCTGACACTCTTCTCCGTCCTGAGTTTCTCCGCCAACCTGTCTAAATTGTAGAATCTGCGCATCTGCTCACGATCCTATTCAACTACACAGTTATCTATCACATTATCTATAGTCTTCTCTGATTCGTAATCCGAATTCTGTGCTGGAGTCCTGAGGGTATCACCTTCCTTGATAACCCGCACCTTACCAGTCTGAAGATCAAATATCCACACAATAAAATATATGCTGCTGACTGCTTCAATAACCGAATCCTGCTCTCGAATCTCCTCCTTGTGAGCCTGTTCCGCATTGCGCACAGCGGTTATGTCCTGATGATAGCCCCTGACTTTTACGCCATCGGTAAAGCCCATATCCTGAACACCACCACATCTTATGTGCAGCAGTCCTCTGGTTGGATGCATCCAGGTATATACAACCTCCGCCTTGCCATCACGTCTTATGGTCTCCATGTATTTAGCGATGGCCTGCTGTGACTCCTCTGTGATGCCGGCTATCCACTTTACGTATCTATCTTCAGGTGACAAATCATCGGTCGTTCCAAGAAGATCGTTCATCTTCTTGTTTGCATACAGCATAGATCTGCCATCGTTCATGATCACCATAGTCCACATACCGATACCAGCCCCGGCCAGGGTCTCTTCTATCTCATTCTGTACCTTTTTCTCCTGTTCCTCAGCGCCCAGATAAGCTTCTTTTTCCGTCATTATATCAACCCTTTTTCCATATACTTTTCTATAAATATTTGTACCATATAACGACAGATTTTACCAGTTTAGAAACTCAACTGTTATGAAGATCATTCATCATTTCCATCCAATCCGAAACCTTCCTCCAGAAACCTATTCCACTCGGCATTATTGCTCTCAAGTTTTTTCTTCTGCATGATCCTGTTCCTATCTGTGAGGATGGAAAGCATCTCATCAACAATCTCCTCCAGCGGCAGTTCCTGATAATGCGACAGATATCCCATCATCCTACCAGCCGTAAAATCCGTATTCAGATTCTTTGTTATGAGGTCGCAGAACTCCTCCGGATACCCCCGGTCAAGCATCATATCATAAAGTTCCATGCTCATCTCTGATCTCGGTTTCATTCAGATCTCCTTCCTATCACAAAGCTTGCCACCACTGTAAATATTGCACTTATCATAAGTTCTGTATAGTACCCCAGTCCTCTGCTGAGTATCATGCCCGGCAGGAGCAATGTGCTGCCAAATATCGGCAGGAACATCTCCATGAAGAGTTTTTCGCTGATTCCCATACCGCCCGGAAGGGGAAGCATATCCACCGCAACTGCTATGGCTCCCTGCATGAGAATGATAAGCCATGCCGATGATCCTGAAAGTCCAAATGCCTTGTACACAAACCATGTAGCTGCAAACAGTGATAATCTTTGCACAACTGTTATAATAAACACTACCACCAGCATCCCGAAATGTCCTACCATGTAATCCGCAGTCTGGTTATACTTTTCCATTGATGCTGCGAGCTTTTCCTCACGGGACTTCTTGTGTCTTAAGAATCTCATCTTCTCAAGAAGTCTGCTGCCATTCACCACAAATGCCTTTGCAAGCAACGGGTGAAATGCGAACAGCACCATTCCAGCCACGCACGCAACATTAAGTACAAGTCCAAGGTAAAATACCCACCGAACATCATCTATATATGTATGTATAAAACTCTGTCCAAATATGGCTATTCCAAGTCCCAAAAGTACCAGCACCAGCTTGTAAGTGATCGTCACTATGAGCAGCACCTGTGTGGAAACAGGGATTGGTATCTTCTTTTTCTTCATATAATATATCTGAGCCGGCTGTCCCCCCGACGCAGAGGGTGTGATGCAGCTGAAAAAGAATCCAACCGACGAGAACAGGAAACAGGTTCCCCTGCCTATTTTCACGCCAAGCTTGCTCATCATATAATGTATGATAACTGATTCTCCCCATATAAATACCACGACACATACCACTCCCGGTACGAGCCACCAAGGATTCACCGTCTGAAGTATATCAGATATCTGTCCTATATCCTCGCCGTGAAACACTCCGTATATCGTTCCGGCAAATATGAGAACCAGGAACAATACGTTGAACACCATCTTTTTCTTACTTTCCATTTAACTTACTATCCTTTTCATATCCGGGGCAATTCCCCTGTAAATATAGTGCTAAGTCATGCACAATGCTAGTATATCATGGATCATTCAATTAAATGGCAAAAAAGGGTGGTTTTTACTTTAATTATTTGTAATGTAAGTTTTGTACGACATATGCTTTCTATTTTTCACTGTTCAGCATCGGCAGATTCTGCCCCTTCTCCCAGAGAGTCACAACCTCAGTTCCATCCTTGTGGCAATACACTATCTTATTTATAACTCTTGGCTCCTCATCGCCATAGTATATATCTGAACTGCCTGTATGCTCATGTTCAGTCTGAGGGATAGCCGCGCCCTCTCTATATCCTCCAAAGCTCTGGTATGCCTCACCTGACATCCACGACCTTGCATTTCCAAATATATCAAGTGATGTCAATCCCTGCTCCCCGAGATAAAATTTGAATACACCGTTGTCCATTTCATCCGAAGTGCTTATATCTACTATCTGTCCCATTCCCTCAAGACCATTCTGGTGAAGGTACAGCATTCCGTCTATCTCGACAACCTCGACAGCCTGTTGTATCCCCTCCGATGTCATCTTTGGCCACACCTCAGCCCACCTGCAGGTTATCGCCCAGTTGAGCAATATCCAGAGCAGAACAAATATCATGATAACCGCCAGCGCTCTTCCTCTTATCTTTTTATTTACAAATTTCTTAAACCCTTTGACTCCTGAACTGTCCTCCATTGGAAGCACAAGATGTGATTTCATGCGCTCAACCGTCATCAGGCAGTCCGGACAATGCTCTATATGCTCTTCAACCTTTGCTTTGCTCTCCTCGCTGCATACGCCATCCACGTAAAGTGGTATGAGATCTTTTATCATTTCACAATCTTTATTCACTATTCTACCTCCTGTTTCTGTTACATTTTATCCATTATCATCATTCTGGCACGGTGATATGTCACTCTCGCCCAGCTCTCCGTCTTGCCAAATATATCAGCGATCTGTCCGAATCTCAGTTCACCGAATACCCTGAGAGTGAACACTTCTTTATACGGTTCCGGCAGTTCATGCAGTATTCTGTGAATCTTTATCGCCTGCTCCTTATCAACTGTCTCTGATATGAGATCATACTCCGCATCCCCCATAAGTGCAGCCTGTGACTCTGACCGGTTATTTACCGCGTCACCATCCACCTGCTCCCTGTTCTGTTTTCCCGCATATGTAAAGTATGTATTCTTGGCTATCTGACAAAGCCAGACCTTTATATCACAGTCTCCTTTGAACCGATCCACAGCTTTTATCGCTTTAACAAATGTCTCCTGTGTTATGTCTTCGGCTACATGGGGATTCTTAGACAGTGCCAGCACAAAACGATATACGTCTTTGTAGTACTTTTCGTATATTTCTTCTATTCCATTTTTTTCTTTTCCTGACGCCAAGTTTTTTACCTCCCTTCACATATAAGACCAGTATAATTGAAAAACGTTACAAAAAAATAAAAAATGCTGTGAATTTCGAAAATTCTTCACAGCATTTTTCATCGTTTATATTTGTCAGATTTTCTTCTCTTTGACTAGAAGCTATGGCCTCCACCGCCGCCGCCGATGCCTCCGCCTCCGAATCCACCGCCGCCGATTCCGCCATGACCGCCGGATCCAGATCTTGTACTTCTCGTTTCACTGATCATATCATATTTATGATTCATATTATATGAAACCTTTGTACCGGTAAGTAAATTTTTTGAACCCATGTCATAAACCTTCGAGGTCTTTTTCATCAGAAGATAATTAAGCAATATAGAAAATATTATTGCAAGGAGTATGTTGCTGATATGCTTCATTGGACGGCTTATCTGCTCTCCTGCCAGCAGCATATTTATCTGCTGGAATGCCTCATTTGCGCACTCAAAATATTTCTCTTCACTTGCATATTCATAGACATTGTCTGTTATCGTATAAGCATTTGTCTTGGTGATGATCTTGTATGGTTCACCATACGAATAGATGTATATCTGTCTATTACGCATATCAATTAAAAACATAACACCATCCCGGGTGCCAAATTCTCTTTTATAGGCAGATTCCGCATGGTATGCTGTAGATCTGTACATAAGGTTCGATGTCACACACAATACATTGCAATAACGGGCAGTCTCCTTCATAGTCTCCGACAATTGTGCCTCCTGACTTTCAGTCAACACATCTGCATCATCTTTGATTACCACTTCATGCTGGTGACTGTACGAATCATCCTGATCCTTCTCTGATGCCTGAGCAGTCACTACACCATTACATCCCATAACCCAAAACAGCAGTATGATCATTACAGTGATCACCACTCTGCCAATTATCACTCTACGCACGATGATCACCTCCCTTGTACTCAAACTGTGGAAGTGGTCTTGTGGACATCCGGTTGTGGCTGATAACCAGATCTATAAGCGTCAGAATGGTTGCAGCACACACCAGGAGCACGCATCCATAATAATACTTGTCCATAACAGGTTTTATCAACACGACCGCTACAGAAAGAATGGTGGCAAATGCAATAAATAATCCCATGACGCCACTTTTTCTTTTTACTCTTCTAACATTTGCTATGCCTTTTACTGCCCCATAAATGGCAACCAGGCACGAAATACATGCCACAACATAACTGGCCTTTCCCATAATATCCCAGTTAAAAAGAAATGGATTTATACCAAACTTCAGACAGAATAGCACTATTATGCACGCTATCAGCTGTATGACTTCCAGAAAACAGGAAAACTTCACAAATGAAGTTATCTTATTTTTTATTTTTCTTTTTGTGTCTTTTTGCGGCTTTTTTGTTGGCAGCTTTTTTGTTTGTAGCTTTTTCTTCCTGCCTCCACTTTTCTTTGCATTGAGTGTGTGCCTTGCGAAGAATCCCACATCATTTTCATGTGTCTCTACATCTGCTATCTTCTCCATCTCATCGCAATATATCATGGTCACAAGCGCACCTATCGCAGATACAAATGCCAATAGCACGCCAGGCCTCACCGTAAGAAATAAATTCAGCAAAAAGTATAATGGGATCACTCCTATCAGGCATCCAAGCAGGAACTTTCCGATGTCAAGCGGTATGTCTGCAGCCACTTTGCCCGTGCTGCCATTTACCGCTGCATATGCAATACGCTTACCGTTCTTGTACGACAAAAGCCACACAGGAAACAACCCGGTCTTTGCTCCAGTGATCTTTATATCCATCGTTTCTGACAATGGCTCATCCGGTTCACCGATAGCATCATATGTGCATAGATGATGCTTTATCTTACTCATCATCACATCATACGCCATATCGCCTGTTACCTGCGCTATCTTATCCCTGTAAACATTATAATCCACATCCGGCAGATCCGCGTAGAACCCACTCAGATATCCCATGGAAAATGGCTTCATATCCGCCGAGTCAAATGGTGCCACCTTGCTGCTGAGATCATCCGGAAACAGCGATGATGCATCCATAGTTATATTCTCATAATGATTATCTGCAAAACATCTTACATTATATGTATGACTGACTGCATTATCCCCTAAGCTATAGCTGTCCGTCGCCCTGACAGCGGTTTTACCTTTCTGGTCAACATCACACAGCCAATAAGGCATGTAGATTCCACGGAACTCCTGCACATTTCGTCTGTGTTTCAGCCTGTTCGGCGCGTATATCGCCCTCTTCATGACTGTGGCGTATGATGCCTTGCACATATCCTTCGTCACCGCAAACGGTATCACATAGTCCGGTCTTCTCTCACTTTTCAGCCGGCTGGAAAGCATAGTTGCTGCCCCGCAATAACTGCAGAATCCCGTCGCTGATTCATCCGTACTGTATATCTCCCCACCGCACTGCGGACAAATGAATACGGTAATCTCCATAAGCTTGCGTTCCTCGCTGTCCTCATCCTTGTCGACACTCTCCGGCTCGTATTCATTTCCACATGCTTTGCAGTACATTTTCTTTCTTGCTATATCATATACCAGATTGCTGCCACATCCGGCACATTGTATCATATGTATTTCCCCCTGTAATATAAATTGTGAAAGATTATTGGTACAATAACCTAACTCATTATACTACCTCTTTTTATAAAGAACCAGCTCCGGATTTGTACCTTCTGCCTCATATGTCGATATCAAAATAAAATCCATATTCGCCAGAACTCCAAAACATCTGTCTCCACCAAATTCACATTCCAGCTGATTTCCCAGATATGTCTTCTCGTCATCAAGGAATCTGACATTCATGCCATTTGGCAAACGATACTCGAGATTCACATATTTGCCAACAAGCGCATTGAGTCTTTCAAGGTGAGGCATCCCTTCTATCTGAAGGGCATTTATCTCATCTATAAGCTGCCTCTTAAATGCCTCAAACTGGCCACCATCGCTGAGTGACTCATATCGTTTCCAGTAATCAAGTTTTGGCAGAAGTTCTTTCATGTATGCTCTCGCCTGCTCCTCAGTGAAATTCTCCCCCACCATGTTCTTCACACATACACCGATCAGATCATCCATATTGCTGTAGGTATAGGTGCCGTCGGCGTAACACCATTTGCAATAGTCCTCGTTCAGCGCACCGTCGCTGTCCCGTCCCATGATAGTATCGTCCTCAAGCGGCATTCCACAGCACTGACATATCAGTTTCCTCGGTTCACCAAGCAGAGTGTTTATCGATACATCAAACTCTTTTGAGAGCAGTTTCAACGTATCTGTATTCGGTACCGTCTCACCGTTTTCCCAGCGCGACACCGCCTGCCTTGTGACCATGACCTTCTCTGCCAGGTCATCCTGGGATAATCCCCTTTTGGTTCGAAGTTCTAATATAACGTCCTTTGTCTCCATCGCATTCACCTCCGTTATGGGTATCATAACAGATTGCGGGGATTGGGGAAAGCAACGGGGTGTTGCGGGGTAATAAGCTCACGCAGTTTTTCTCCGAGATATCCGTTGTCCGCAACTACATTGTTGATCGTAGTGGTGAGTTTAATCTCATTTCCCTCATAGTCTGTCACTCGGCCCCCTGCTTCTCTTATAATAAGCAAGCCTGCCGCATAATCCCATATCTTTAAATTCCGCTCGAAATACGCCTCGACACTTCCCTCTGCAACATGTGCAAGATCGAATGCCGCAGAGCCGCTTCTTCTGATATCCTCACACTGTAAAAAAACCTTTTCCATCGCTGCAAAATTCTGTGCAGCATTCTCATGATAATATGGACTGGTTCCAACAGAAATTAAGCTGTGAGAAAGTTCTTTCACAGAACTTACGTGGATCCGGTTTTCATTTTTATATGCACCTTTGCCAGCCTCGGCCCAGTAAATTTCCTCTGTGTACGGATTATATATGATTCCAAGCACTATCTCCCCATTGCTGGCAAGCGCCACGGACACCATGCTCTGACGATAATTGTGGATCAGATTTGTCGTACCATCAACCGGATCCACGATCCACATGCTGCCAGATACCGCTTCTCCAGCATAACTTTCTTCTCCGAGAAAACCGGCATCAGGACAAATTTTCTTTAATTCTTCCTCCAGGAATTTCTGCACACTTACATCTACCTCTGTCGCATAATCCGCCAATCCCTTAACACGGATATTTTTCACTATCTCCCTGTCCATGAAAAACGTTTTTGTCCGCTTTACAATTTCTATAACCCTTTCTATCTCAACCATATACAATTCCTTCTCCATTTATCTTTTTACTCCAGATATCTCACACACATGCTTCCGTTCTGCATGATCTCGGCAGCCACCCCAGCATGTGGGACAAGCCCATCTGTATATGGCGACACTTCTGGAACATCGGTAAAATAAATCTCTGCTCCAAAATCGTGTATCATCCTGAGAACCTCAGGTGCTGCGCTGCCATACCGCCTGTCGCTGGATGCACTGATTATAGCATATTTCGGGGCAATCTTATTAAGAAGTTCCATCGTCAGAGCATTTGGCTGCCCATGATGTCCCACCTTAAACACCTCTGCATGGAGCTCATTATTACATCCATTATATCCTGCAGCCTGCATATCACCGGGAAGCAAAAATGTATGCCCCTCATATTCCACCAGAAGCACCAGGCTTACATCATTCATCGACGCGTCCAGTTCTTTTAATAATTTCTCGTCTGCGCCTCTTTGTGTGTCATCTGATCCTGTCTGATGATACAGGAGTTTTATCTTCTGCTCCATATTCTCAAGTGCCTGTAGCGAAGGGCCAAGTACACTGATCTTTAATCCTTCAGGAATCTCTACCCCAAAAGCACCCCTGATCTCATTGATTGAACTACCTCTTCCTGCTATCTTTATGCCAAGTTCTTTCAGCCTTTTGCATATATTGTAATAAGCATTTAACGCTGCAGTGAACTTTTTCTCCGATTCACTCATTTCTTCTGAGACTGTGAGCAATTCCATATGTTCCCAGAGTTTCACGTCAAATGGCTGCCAGAGCACCGCCGGGATATTATGCTCAATGACGTCCAATAATCCACAGGTATGATCTTCATGAATATGTGTATTTACCATAACATCGATATGATCAACCTGCTGCCTTTTCAGGAATTCCGCCACGCGTATACGTCCTGTATCATTATTCTCATATTCTTCCGACTCTCCGCTTCCACCATCGATCAACATTACAAAGCTGCCCTTTTTCAGGCTTTTGTCCCTTATTTCCAACAGGATTACATCCCCATTTCCGACATTGATAAAACTCATTCGGAATTTCCACTGTTTTTCCATCTAACGCATCGCCTTTCTTATATAAAATCCAGATAGAAGCAATACCAATATCGTCATGACGATCGCACAGGCACTCACGAATCCGAATTTAAAGGTTTTGATTCCATATGTATACATATACTGTGTAATTGTGGAGGTTGAGTTCGCCGGCCCACCGCCGGTTAATATGTTGACCTTTTCAAACAGACGGAAACTGTCGATCGTACGCAGGCATGCACACATTGCAACTCCCCCACCAATATTTGGCAAAGTAATGTGGAAAAATTTCTGCATCACCCCTGCCCCATCGATTCCTGCAGCCTGATACTGTTCATCCGGCACAGTCTGCAAAAATGCGTAGATCAGGAGGAACACAAACGGCACATTCTGCCAGACATCAATGACCAGGATCGTTCCAAATGCTGTCTTCACATCATAAAACCAGTTATACACTGGGAGTCCAAGCTTTGTAAAAACCTGAGTTATGATCCCGTAATTCGGAGAAAGCATCATCCTGAATATAAGTGCCACCGTTACAGCCGGAAGCAGATACGGCAGCAAAATGAATGTACGTACGATCTTCTTTCCATGTCCTAAACTGTTTACAAAAAGGGCAATCAGGAGGCCGAAAACGACCTCCAGTGCCACTGCAAGCAATGTAAACACGATCGTGTTTATCACTGACTTCTGGAAATACATATTTCCAAATAATGCCGTGTAATTTGACAGCCCGATAAATTTCTTATCTCTTTTCAGATAGTTATAATCGGTAAAACTGTATACTAATGTAAAGATAACCGGATAAACCGTCATCACGAGCAGGACAAAAATTGTCGGCGCTGTCATTTTATAAGCAAATAATTTATTTTTCATACAAAAGCTCCAATTCTGACCGAACAGGTATTTACTGCATCAGCGCTTCAAGCTGTGACTGCGCATCTGCAAGTCCATCATCCACACTCTTGCTTCCCGCCATAATATTGCTCATCTCTGCACCTAAAATGTTGGTAAACTCAGACCACTGTGAGATAGTTGGACGATATACTCCGTTTTCCAGTGCCTTGCAGACTGTTGCAAGCTGTGGGTAATCCTTTAAAATATCCTCATTCTGAAGGCAACTGTATCTGCATGGAACGCCGCCGTTAGGAATACTTGCAAGCTGGACATCCGGATCCATGATATATTCAAGCAGTTCAAGTGCAAGATCTGGATGTGGGCTGTTTTTAGGGATACCAAGGCACCATGTTCCGTACTCTGACGTGTTGTATGCCTTGCCACCATCTGTCGCCATACTTGGGCTGACCATATAGTCTGCCGCACTATCAGCAGTCGGAACATACCAGCCTGGCCATCCAATTGCAAGTGCCGAAGAACCGTTGTCTACAGATGCAGTTACATCATCCTTTGACATTGCAGAACCGGTTCCAATAAGATCCATATAGTAGTTCATCGCTGTCTTAAATTCATCGGTGTCGACAGTTGGCTTATTATTTTCATCTACTACCCATCCGCCCTCTGCAAGCAGGATTGGCAGGAAATCAGACACAATATTATCTCCAGTATCACCTCGATATGCAAAGCCATTTACGCCATTCTTCTGTGCCGCCTTTGCAACTTCAAGCATGTCATCCAGACTCTTTATATCTTCCGGTTTATATCCTGCAGCTTTTACATCAGCCTTGTTGTACAACATAACCGTAACATTTCCAAAGTATGGTGCCAGGTATATATCATCTCCAACCTTACAAATGCTTGTAGTATTTGGAATAATATCATCATCAAAGCTGTAACCCATGTCTGACAAATTTGCAAGGACATCGTTTTCAGTAAACTCGGACATCCAGCTGCCATCTACCATACAAAGATCATAACTTCCTTTTTCATTTGCCGCATCCAAAGCGATTCCCGAATGCAAATCATCAAATGCCATATCCAGCACATCGATCTTACAGTTATGCTCCTGCTCAAACTCTGGTAACGCTGACTTTATTACATCTGCGTATGTACCGCCTCTTAAAATAATCGTCATGTTTGTCGGATCACTGGATTTTGCTTCTGTATCTGCATTTGACTCCTTCTGTGTGCTGTCTGAGCTGCTTGCGCCATCTGTGGTGCCTGCACCCTCCGTATTGTTTCCACATGCTGCAAGTGACATCGCCATTGCAAGGCATACTGCTGCGCTTCCAATCTTTCTCAAACTCTTTTTCATCTTCATTTTCCTTTCTTTTCCTAAGCTTTGTTTTCTTGTTTTATTCTTTCACAGCCCCACTGGATAGACCACTAATCAGATAGTTCTGTGCAAAAACCACAAATATGAAAATTGGTATAAATGAAACAACTCCACCAGCTGATACAAGACCAAAATTGGTTACATTATCTTCCGTATTTAAAACGGATAACGCCAGTGGTATTGTGTAATTTTCTGGGGAACGCGTAAGAATTACGCTGTACGTGTATTCATTCCAGGCATACATAAATGACAACATTGAAATTGCTGCAATTCCAGGCAGAACAAGAGGCAGAACTATTTTTGTAAACAACTGCCATTCATTTGCTCCATCTATTTTTCCACTCTCTTCAATTGCCTCCGGCAATTCTTCAAAGAAAGACACCATAAACCAGATGGTTAACGGCAGGTTGATCAGAATACAGGATAAGATAACCGGCATCCTTCCGCCCATTAACCCCAGCTTGGTAAATAATGTATAAAGTGGTACAACAAAAGCGACAGGTGGCAATATACGCACAAGGAGTATCCAGAATGTGATTGGCTTGCGCATTCCGAAACGAAAGCGTTTCCTTGCCAGAATGTATGCTGTTGTAAGTCCAAATGACAAAGACAACACGAGGGCTGATAGTGAATTGATCAGACTGTTTTTTAACGCCGTATCAAATCCCTTTTCCACGAAAAGCTGTCTGTACTGTGAAAAATTTACAGCTTTTATATTGAAAGCCAGTCCATTCTGTATATCTTCTGTAGATGCAACTGATGTTTTCACCAGCCATAGGATTGGAAACAACGTGATAAAAAGTATGATTGCCAAAACAATTCCCTTTAATATAAAGATAAATTTCTTTTTCAATCTTGCCAGACTGTTCTTCCCTGTCATCACAAAATCTCCCTTCTTATATGAAGCTTTACCAGATCCGTATTGATATAATCGAATGAATACATCACAGGTCTGTCCTGGCTGTCAAAATGAAGCTGCTCCATCAAAATGACTGGACTGTTCAGGAACCGTTCCGCCTCCATATCCCATTCATTTCTATGGCTAAGGCCCTTGATCGAGCTGTCTGCATATGTGATCTCTACACCACATCTATCAGATAGTATCTTTAAGATACTGCCGGAAAGCCCATCGTCAAAAATATCGCCCACAAGTTTTTGCGGAAACACATTATAGGAAAAAGCAACCGGATGTCCATCCGCTGTTCTCGCACGGTTTACCACGACTATCTTGTCATCTTCGGATAAGTTCAACTTCCTCTGTATATGCCCCGTCGACAACTCATGTGTTGTACTTCGAAATATACTGCCCGCCTGATAGCCGGCATCCTTTATCATCGTTCCAACTGAAGAAAGCAGGAGCAATGGGTTCTCCATGATCTTTTTATTTTCAGTGACATAAGTTCCAGAACCATGGCGCTTTTCGATCATGCCTTTCTGCTGAAGGATATTCAAAGTCTCACGCACCGTGGAACGTCCCACACCATATTCCCTTGCAAGCTCGATTTCACCTGGAATCTTCTGTCCTATCTGCCATTCACCATTTCTGATTTTCGCCGCAATGATCTCGGCGACCTGTTCATATCTGTACTGCATATTGTCTGCCCTTTCTTTCGCAAAAGTTGTCTGACATCTTTTATGGTCTTTATTCTAACGATGCATTGTAAAATTCGTCATCAATCGTATGTAATGCCCGGGTAAAGCTTTCTTAAAGATGTCTGACAACAAAAAAACGAGTAGTAAAACTGAATTTTTGCAGTTCTACTACTCGTTTTAATAACACTAACGCTTTTTTTATTTTATATTGACTGTGTAAAATGACACTTTGGATAGCCCGAGCAGCCTATGAATTTGCCGAATTTCCCGGATCTCTCGACCAGCTTTTTCCCACATTCCGGGCATATCATAGACGTCTTTGCAGATGCAGATTTATTCTCTTCGGTCTTACCGCCGAGCAGCTCAGAGACCTCTTTATCTGTTAGCAGCGCGGCAGTACACTCTCTCGCAACCCTCACCGGCCTGCAAGTCCATACCGACTTATCTCCTATCATGTAGAATCTGAATTTTGCCCTTGTTGCTGCGACATTGACGATATTATTGTTCACCCAGTTGACGGCTCCCATAGATTTGCTGTCGCATCCAAGCAGGAATATAACCTCATCCGTTCCATGTCCCTGGAAAGTGTGCACAGTTCCAATGTTATTTGCATTAAGCCATTTTCTGACTCTTGGTTCTTTTCCGTATAACTCCGATTTCTTTATCATCTCCAGCATTCCCTCTTTCACCGATGTAAATGGTGTGATGATAAACAACCTAGGGATATCACAGGAATCCCGTTCAAACTTTCTCTCCAAGAGTTTCAAAACAAGCTCGCCCTGGGCCTTGACAAAGTGATCCTTCTTGCCCGAATTCTCAGCACCTGCTACATCTATCCAACAGCTCTTGTCCAAAATAAATGTCTTTGCCCTATCAGCCTTAGGTGATGCCGTCTGCTGCTTCATAGTTCCATCATATGAAAGCACATTTGAAATTGTGTACATCGGGTCAATGCAGCGCCTATGGACTACCAGCGGGCAGCCTACCCACTCTTTCTCCTCATCTTTTCCAAGATAAGTTCCATATGGATTTATGTAGTCAGCAAAAGCCTGAACAGAGATTTTCTTATCCTTGTAACCTGCCAATATCTCTGAGGTAAGCAACTGTTTTATCATGTCAGTCTCTGCGGTAACCACAGGCTCGATCTGCTTTGGATCTCCGACTATGATCGCCTTTCTACACCTAAACATCGCACCAACTGCCATCTGTGGCTGTGCCTGTCCTGCCTCATCGACGATAAGAGTTCCTAGCACACCGCTTTTCTTCACATCCCCCAGAAATGTCTGTGCAGAAGCAAATGTTGTGGATATCACAGGGGTGAGCAGGAATATACTCTGAAGCATGTAAGGCATGGCTTCTTCCCTGTCTGCAGCCACCATTCTCTCTCCACAATCATCGAACACATTCCACGCTATCATCAGGTTGATGATGTTGTGCCTCATGCATTTTGATGAAATGACAAATTCCTTATGCAGCTTACATGCATACAGGAATAATTTTTCTCGCTCTCTATTGTACTGGGCGGTAAACCATGGATTGGTTATCTGTGCTTTTGTTGACAGCCGATCATCCTCGGATACATAATTCTCCATAAATGTGTCATCTATTGGAGTCATTTTCTTCTGGCCATGTGAATACTCCGCAATCTTGTTCTGGTATGCCTGAAGATTCTGCAGTCCAGATAATCTGACATTCAAAGAAGCGATCTCTGCTCTGAGCTTTGAAACTATCGCTTTCTTCTCCTGAATCAGCAAATTTCTTGTTGATGTATCTTTACGCCAAGCGAACAATCCCTTCGGTCTGCTTTCCTCAAGCTCGATCAGCTCTTTTTGTTCAGCATATAACTGCCGCTCAAGCATCTGCCGCTTTCTTTCCACCTCACTTATTTCATATGACAAATTCTCTGGTGCATTTTCCTGCAGCTCCATAGGAACCGAACTTGCCAGAGCGCAAATCTGTTCCAACTCATTTCGCAGGCTTTCCACCAGTTTATATTGAGATAAAAACTTTTTTCTTACCTCCAGATATTTTGCCTTATGCTGCTCTCTGACATCATTCGATCTATAGTCCTCCACAAATGGCTTCAGGACCGAATTGCAATACTTACGAATATTTGCTTTTCTGCCAAACGGAGCGGATATCAATCCCCAGCAGTCAGCTCCGCCTAAAAGTTTATCCACATAACGCGTAAAATAAATATCCTTCTCTTCGCGGCTCTTACCATATCTGGTTATAGTCTCCACATCACCTGACTTGTTGATATCAAACAAATCATGAACCTCATCCAGACCGCAGCGGATCTCATCTTCGTCATCCCCATACGGCTCCAGACTGTCAAGTATATCCTTCGCCTTCGTAAGATCTATCGTGATATTTTCCACCGCCGCATTATTACATGACGCGACCAGCATACTATAGCTGTTGATCTCATCAACATTTATCGAATAATAATAAGGCGCATACTGGTAATAGGCATTTGCATTTGCCTCAAGAGGGCCATGAGAAAATGAATGCATTTCAAATATTGCATCCGGCTCTTCTGCATTCTCAGCGAGGAGTCTGGCACGCTCAACGATATTGCTTGCCACGATCTCCTTGAGCAATGTAGTCTTTCCCGTTCCAGGAGGTCCGTTTACAGAAAAAACTGGAGCATCCCCGTCCTGTCTGATTGCTATATTGACCGCAACCTGCTGCATCAACGCCGGCATATATTTGGCCGGCCATTTTCCCCTTGGCGAATTTGTGACATTGAGGACTTTATCAAAGAACCTCTTCATCTCACTTTTTCCCGCATCTGGCGAGATGATCGTTCTCGGTAAATCGTCTAGGCCTTTCGACTTTTCATATCCTGCCAGAATGTACTCGACCACTTTCTTCTCATATTCATTCCCATCGCCAAAGTTACCGTTCTGCACCAGCTCCGACAACTGGATAATGTCATTCAAAAAGAAGCTTTTACCCAGATCCGCATAGTCAAACGCATCCTCGTCCGCATCTCTGGCATGCTCGTCCACATACCTGTTATACTCAGCAGTTCCCATTGATTCCTGAGAATCATCTGAGAATCTGTGTTTCACATACTCGTTAAAAATCTTTTCGTATATAGTTGACAGGAACTCATCGACATTCTGGTCCTGCAGTTCCTCATCGATCTCTCCAACAAGTTCTTCATACTCGCTAGTATCGAGAGAAAAGTCATGACTATTATGTGCTCTTGACTCATCCCACTTGACAACTGCCCACAGTATCGATGACAACTGGAAACTGTTCTTAAGATACACGCCTTTCGTATCTGTCTTGAATGAGCACCATGCGATCGCGCTCTTTTTGGGATAAGCTATCTCAGGATTATCGGCTTTATTCTCTATAAACTTCTCAAGATAATCAACTACTGTATTCCGCTCTACCTTCCCCAGGCAAAAATGGATCTCATCACCAACCGAAGGAAACTTCGCATAGCCGTCCCTGTCATTTTCCAGGATCATTTCCAGATCAATATCAGGAAATGACAAAACTGGCAAATCAAAGAAGACCTCGATCTTCTCTGCCTTAACCTCTTTGCCATTCTTAATATTCTTAATTAGCTTTTTGTTCTCTGTACTTTCCTGTGGAATGTCGGTCTGACCTAGGAATTCCATGATTTTCCAGTAGTTTAAGATTTCCAGGACTGATGCCTTTTGCTTGTTTTCCATTTGGCGTGCTCCTTGTGGTGTAACTAGTGCAATGACTTTTTATAATTCTATCCATATCTTATAAACTCTTATAGTACCGTTCAACAAGTTTCGCCATAAGAAAGCGTCTCTCCTCTAAGAATCTATCATAGTCATCTATCGTCATTTCAACAACATCATAAGGAATTGCATTTTCTTCAAGATTTTTCATCATTGTTCCTTTATCAGATATATTCCCAAATGCAATGTTGCCGTTCTCACACTGTTCTATAACTTTACCGAAATAAATATTTGGAGCATCGTCTCTTACCGCCTTATTAACTTGCGTATCAAGATATGTATAATTTGCTACCTGATTATACCTTCCTTTTGCCTCAACTCCATTTCTTTTAAGATAAGCCTTAGGGAAAATATGGTGTACATCTCCCGAAATATTAATTAGATCAGATATCATTGTCCCATGCATAAATAATGAATTACAATTCATGTTAACTTGGGCTGCAAGAAACGTATTGAAGGCAGGGCTATTTGTAGAAGTAGTCTCCAAATTTTGTGGCAATGTGATTGTCCAAAATGTATCAGATAGAACTGATGACTCCACTTCATTAAAGAAATTTATAAATCCTTTTTCATTCATAAGTCTTATATCCCTGCTCATTACAGATTCTGGCGAACCCACATATCTTCCAGTCAAAGTGGACAATACAAACCACTTTTGTACATGATGCTTTATCTGATCATGTGGAATCTCTGAATCATTTAACAGCTTTAAATAAAGCAGATATGCGAAATCAAGTGTCATCTGCGATCCCAACTGCTTACGTGATTTATATCCCGCCCCTTTAATAGCCAATACAAACTGATTAAAATTATGTTCATTAATAAATTGTTTTATTCCCACTCTGAGTCTGTTATAAGAATCTTCCACTATATCTTCTTTAAACTCACGTGTTTCAAAATCTCTTCCCGAAAGCAGACTTACAAGATCAGCAAGCTTTGCCCTGTCAAAACTATACATAAATGCAACACGAAGCATATCATTATAATCAGGATCATAAATATCCTCATTATCTCCCGCCAGCCATTTTATCTTCGATGCGTATTCTGTGTTGTCAAACTCATCGTCTTTTACCATCTGAGAATAAAAGTCTGGCTTCACTGCTAGATGGCAAAAATAATCTACAACCTTTCTCAGAGTATTGCCTCCGTGAATTGTATCTGCTGCCATTTTTGACATAACAAAATCCGATTGGCTTAACGCAGTTCCTTTAGAATTGATTCGTATAAATATCTCTGTTACTTCATCGATATCTAACATATGATCCAGCTCAATTACGCCTATCTGCCTGTTCGCTATTCCTTTGAGATTCATTATCGCATTATTGATCTCTTTAGGTTTCACGTCTGGATTATCCTTACAATACATAATAGCAAAGTCAAATGGATCAAATTCTGTCTTGAATACTTCCGCTATATCTGGAATCCATTTCTTATCTTTGAGATGTGATGCATCTTGAACTGCAAATCTTTTATCCGAATCTTTTGCAAGCGGATTAAAGGCAATCTTTATCCTATCTCTATTGAAATCCTCATCCAACACCTCAAGTCCCGAAACAGCTGCCATAAGCGCTGTGATTCTCTGCTGTCCATCTATCAACACACGTTTGCCATTTGCAACGTTTCCATCCTTAGTATGTACATCAGGATTCTTCCAAGTGATTATATATCCTGTTGGATAACCATTATATAGAGAGTCTATCAAATCTCTTACCTGTGCCCTCTTCCACACAAACGGTCTCTGTATTTCTGGTATTACAAAGTCTCCTGCTTCTATAAAACCTAAAATTGCGCTGATGTTATATTGCATCAATGTAAATTTTTCACCCTGCATTGTTTTCCTCCCCTGCATCATTTGCTCTACCCAATTTGATACTCATCATCAAAATCCATATTTATATTGAATTTGTCTGTCCGAATCTATTTTTACATATGCTTCCCCTTTATCTTATCCACCAGTGTCACATCAGCCGGTAACCAATCGACTGAATCAAGTTCCTCTATAGTAAGCCACTTTGCATCCTCATGCTCTTTTAACTCCAGATGGTCTGCTGCCAGCTCACACAAGAAACAATCCATCGACAAATGAAAAGCTGGATAATCATATTCGATAGTATCAAGCAATTCTCCAACATTTATCCTTGCGTCCAGTTCCTCGTTTATCTCTCTGATCAGTGCGGCCTGTGGAGTTTCTCCGGCTTCTATTTTTCCTCCTGGGAATTCCCATCCCCCTTTAAGTTCTCCGTAACCTCTCTGGGTTGCAAATATCTGCTTTTGGTTGTTTTTTTCTCTTACAATTACTGCAGCAACTACTCTTATTGTCTTCATAACATCCTCCAATTAAGAATTTACAATGTACTCGTAAATATCTTCACGCACTGGAACATCAAGTATCCATTCAATTTCCACTGCTGTTTTCTCTGTGTTCGTCATTTTGAATTCTTTAGTTTTTCCACTTGCTGTCATATGTCCAAGATAATAAAACTCCTTAGAAATCTTATCATCTTTATTCTTTCTTACAAAAAGCTCTACATGAATTCCTTTTTCCTTTGCTTTAAGGAAATTCTGTACATCCTCTGACTGCAAACTTCTGCCAGACTTCGAAATAGCTATCAATCGATCCCTGAAACCCGGAATAAAATGATCTTCATATTTCGTGGTGTCACTAATATCCTCTGCCTTATCATAATTGATGAACACAGGAAATGTCTTCGTCTTTCTGTCATATTTATATCCACCAATATTTAACGGAACTTCATTCTGCTCCCAATTGAGAAGACGACATACATCCTCATAAGTG
>USSH01000012.1 GCA_900557435.1 uncultured Coprococcus sp.
AGTTGAAACTATCTTTATTTTATTTCTTTATTTTATTATAAAAAATAATATAAAACAACGAAACGTAAACATAATTAATAAGATGAAAGGAACGCTCAACTCTCAGTTCTGCCGTGAAATGGAGAACTGAGGGATTGGGCGTTCCTTTGCAATCTTTATGATAACCTGCAATACGAATGTTACTAAGTATATCGTAATGTAAGATATGATTATGCTATTGTGAATATTCTTTCTTTTACTGTCTTAGATTCTCCGGGAGCAAGCTCTGTATAACCGGTAATGGAAGGATCTCCAGACAGATTAGGTGCATCGATGTTCCAGCTCATTGGTTCCGGACAGAAGTAACCCTTGTCGCCGTGGTCATTCCACATGATCCAGAATTTCATGGTGTCGTCAACTTCGTAGCAGATTCTCTTTCCTGTTGCTGTGTCCGTTATATATACTCCGTAGAATGGCTTCCCGTCAAGCTCGTTCATCTCGGCAGTATAGAGATCGTTATCGATATCCTTCAGGACAGGAACCATAGTTCCATTCTTGTACTGGAGATCATAGTCTGTTATAGGAAGGTTCTTCTCGGTTGGAATAGCGTGCTCATCAAGCTCCCACTTGTCACCGATCGGAACACAGAGACGAACATCCTCACCTTTTCCGGTGCTTGTGAAAGGTCCCTTGAATGCCACGTGGTTACATACTCCGTAAGGCATCTGCTTATCGGACAGATTGGTCAATGTGAATTCATAATTCAGTCCATCCGGAGTAAGGGTAAATGTGTAGTCAGCTCTGAAGCTTACAGGGTAAGTTGAAAAGAAGTCATCATTTTCATCGTATGTATATGTTGTCTTACCGATGGCGTTGTCACCGTCGACAAGAACCTCCTTGATATCGTGGTTTCTGAGGTGAAGGAATCCATGAAGGTGATTTCCAAGGGGATCATTACATGGGAAATGATACATGGCATCTGATGTCTTGAGGTTTCCGTGTGAAAGTCTGTTTGGAAGGTACAGAGTTGGCATACCGTATATCTCTGCAGATGCCTTGAGCTGTGCCGGTGTGAGTTCAGGATCGTTTCTGAATACATCAATATCCAGAGCGGTATTTTCAAGTTTCATAACATTGCTGCCGTTAAATGGTGCGATAAGAGCACGATAATCGCCGGATATAAGTTCGATACATTTTTCTCCTTTGTAATCAATGGTGCGTGCGATAGTGTTCATATTGATTCTCCTCTACATTATTATATAAATTTATTTGCATTATAATTTCAGTAATAATTCAAAGCATTTAGCAATTACAATAGTACCACGTAAAAAATAAAGTGTCTATCTTTAATGCGAAAAAAGGGGGCTGCATAAGCCCTGTCAAAAAGGTTTTCTTGATTATTTTATCATTAATTGATATACTATCCAGCGTATAATGAATTTTTGTTTGAATTTTGTGTTGATTACTCGGAGGTCGAAGTGACTAAGGATAATAACAAATATCAAAGACATAATAATAGAATAGATAATAGACATGATATCAACGGACATAATGATAGAATAGATAATAGACATGATATCAACAGACACCGTAGATATAACAAGATCCAAGATAATAGGAAAAACAGACTCATTCATATGGTCATAGGTACGGTTGTCATGATCGTGTTTATATGTGCACTGGGACAGGGCAATTTGCGAAAAGAAGTACGTGGACAGGAACAGATCAGACCCGAAGGAAGCACATCGGAGAGCATAAACGAGAGTGTAAATCGAAGCGCGGATCAAATAACAGATCAGAGCATGCAGGAGACCGCTGATGACAGCTACTTTTCATCGTCGCTGCTGGTAGGAGATTCAAGGGCGGAGACACTTGGTCTTTATAGTGGCTTGGCGGACTGGGATGTGTATGCGGCAAGAAATCTTGATATAGAGACTGTTCAGAGCAGTAAGATAGTTTCGGATGGTACGGGGCAGATGTGCACAGTTCCTGATATCCTTGAAAAGACCACATATTCCAGCATATATGTATCATTTGGAATAGGAGAGCTTGGATGGTATAAGGAACGATTTATATCTGCATATAAAGCCTTTCTGGATAAGGCGACAGTGCTGCAGCCATCTGCGAAGATTTATGTCATGTCGATACTGCCTGTATCTGCTGAATTGTCATCTGATGACTCAGTATACAACAATCCGGAGATTGATAATTTTAATCTGGCACTTCAGGAATTATGCAAGTCGTATGATCGAGTTGAATATCTTGATGTTGCAGAGAGTGTTGCTGTGAACGGTGTCTTGCCGGAAGATGCAGGCACGGATGGGATACATTTTAATAAAGAATATAGTCAGAAGATTATGGATTACATTAGAAGCCATGTAAATGGTGTATCTGTAGCACAGTAGTAGAAACGGAGACGTTATGGTCAGAAGATTGAAGATTTTACTCCTCGGAGTAATGTTTGTGTGCGGTCTTACAGGCTGTGGGGGGAGCAATGATCAGAAAATAGTCCGGCCGGATGTACATATATTGGCGGATAAGCTGACAGATGGTGTTGAATTTGAGGACTCGGTGGAAGAGATCTCTTTGGAATGTGCTTTGAAGTATTATGGAATTGACAGCAGTATGGTAAATGACGGAGAGGTGCATGTGTCTACCGGTGCCACATCGGAGGAGATGGCGGTATTTGATACAACGTCGGCAGCTGCAGCTTCCACAATTCTTGACAAGCTTACAGCTCGCAGGGATGACAGGGTGAAGATGTATATAAGTGATAAACCATCTGAAGTGACAAGACTTGACAATGCGGTTCTGTATATGCATGATTGTTTTGTTGTATATGTAGTTTCGGATGATAGTGATGGCGTAGAAAGTATTATAAAAGATTATATTGAGCAATAGAATAACAAATTGGACAGATCAGCCTCGGGACCGGAAGAATCTTGGTACCTGAGGTATTTTTATGCAAGCATATAATTTATATAGAAAGCTAATTTATAAGGAAAGGAACGTTTGGAGGGTTCGCCCATATTGTATTAATAAAATCGCTGTCAATAAGTAATGATAAAAGATGAAAATTTGAAATATTGTATTTTGGCATAATGCCATGTATTATAAACTACAGAAATATACGACAATAAATTGACGGCTTGTGATATGACGGGTATTATAGGGATTTCTGTTTGGCGTATATCGTTCGATAGCCTTTTGGCTGGGACGTTTGCCACTGATCGCCTATCGGGAATCCTTTACCTGTCAGATGAAAGAAGGATGCATGCCGGCTGAGCTAATCAAATAAGAAAGAGGTAATAACATGTCAAAACAGGTTTGGAAACCAGGAAATATGCTGTATCCGGTGCCGGCGGTTATGGTGAGCTGTCAGAGACCGGGAGAGAAAGCAAATATAGTGACAATTGCATGGGCTGGAACGATATGCAGTGATCCTGCTATGGTATCGATATCAGTCAGGCCAGAGAGATATTCCTATGACATAATAAAGGAAACGGGTGAATTTACGATCAACCTGATTACCGAGGAGTTGGCATTTGCGACAGATTACTGTGGAGTGAAGTCGGGAAGAGATGTGGATAAATTCAAGGAGATGAAGCTCCATGAGTGCAAAGGTGCAAATGTAGCATGCCCCGGAATAGAGGAAAGTCCTGTGAATATAGAGTGTAAGGTTAAGCAGATAGTTCCCCTCGGCTCCCATGACATGTTTATCGCTGAAGTTGTCGGAGTTCAGGTGAGTGAGAAATATATGGATAGCACTGGCAAGTTCAATCTGAACAGCACCGGTCTGGTTGCATACTCACATGGGGAATATTATAAGCTTGGGAAAAAGCTTGGCAAATTTGGATTTTCAGTGAGAAAAAAATGATAGCCTTACCCAGGCGTGAATATAATAATACGTGAAGACAATAAATACATAAAGATAATAAATACATAGAGATGATAAATACATGGAGATAATAGATACATGGAGATTTCTTTAAATGCATATGGCAAGATAAATCTTGGACTGGATGTGGTCAGAAAAAGACCTGACGGATACCACGAGGTGAAGATGATAATGCAGACGGTGGAGCTGCATGATACATTAGTTTTTTGTGATATAGAAGAGGACGAAATCATAATAGAATCCAATTCCTCTGTTTTATCAGTTGCTGAGGATAATATCATATATAAGGCATGCGAGCTTATTAAGAATACATACGGCATAAGGAAGGGCGTGAAAGTTTCACTTGATAAGCGGATCCCGATTGCTGCGGGTATGGCTGGAGGAAGCACAGATGCAGCGGCGGCTCTCGTTGCCATGAATAAATTATTTGACCTGGGACTTACGGACGAGAGACTTATGGAGCTTGGTGTGAGGATCGGTGCAGATGTGCCGTATTGCATAATGCAGGGAACAGCACTCTCTGAAGGAATAGGGGAGATACTGACTCCGCTTGCAGCTATGCCGGAGTGTTATATAGCAATAGCTAAACCGCCTATAGGGGTGTCGACAAAGTGGGTATATCAGAACCTTAAAGCCGCAGAGCTAGAGAGACATCCGGATATAGATGGCATGGTGGATGCTTTAGGCCGCGGAGATCTAAAAGGCGTGACTGGCAGAATGGAGAATGTTCTCGAGACGGTGACGATACCGACATACCCTGAAATACAGACTATAAAGAATATCATGACAGAAAATGGGGCTTTGAATGCACTTATGAGTGGAAGCGGACCGACTGTATTTGGTATATTTGATGATGAGAGGGCGGCACAGACTGTGGTGGATATGCTTACGGATAGAAAGCTTGTACAGCAGGCCTGTGTAGTCAGACCGCATAATAGGTAGGCTGATTTGTGGAAGAATACAGGAACGAAAGAGGTAATAAATGGAGTTGAAGTTAGATATGGATGAATATCTCCCACTGCGGGAGGTTGTGTTTAATACTCTTAGAACAGCAATAATACATGGAGAGTTTGAGCCGGGGGAACGTCTTATGGAGATGCATCTGGCAAAAAGACTTGGTGTCAGCAGAACTCCGGTCAGAGAAGCTATGCGTATGTTGGAGCTGGAAGGCCTTGTCGTTATGATACCTAAAAAAGGTGCGGAGGTTGCCAGAATAACGGAGAAGGATCTGAAGGATGCGCTGGAGATCAGGATGGCACTGGAAGAACTGGCTGCAGAACTGGCATGTAGAAGGATAGATGATGCGGGTCGGAGTGCACTTCAGAATGCCAGCGATACATTTCGAAAAGCAGTAGAGTCGCAGGATTTGTCGGCCATAGTTGAAGCGGATGTGGCATTTCATAATGTTGTGTATGAGAGTACCCACAATTCCAGACTGCTGAACATTTCCCAGACGCTCAGAGAACAGGTTTACAGATATCGTGTGGAGTATGTGAAGGATCTGAATCATCACAGCAAGCTTGTGTCTGAGCATGAGGCCTTGACTGAGGCTATACTTCAGGGGAATGAGGAGAAGGCGAAGGAAGTTACAAGAAAACACATCTACGATCAGGAAAAGATAGTTATTGCGAATGCTGTAAAAGCACAGGAAAATAAGTAATCCAGGGTAATTGGCTGATGGCTTGAAGAATGATAGTGAATATGAAAAAATATGTGATAAACGCATTGTATGTGCAAGACATACATGCGTTTATTTTTTGTGCCTTTAAGTGAATAAAGACGTACAGTCTGGAAAATATAAAAGTAGAAGATACATGGAACCATCATGAGATGATTTAATGTTTTTTCATTGAGAGCATCGGATATTGCTCATCATAACGACATACTTGTGTATGGGAATGGAAAGACAGAACATGACGAAAATCAGTAGAGATATTCAAGAAAATATCACAAAAATAAGAGCAATGTTCAACAAATGGGGAGATATCGTAGAAAAAGAATTCGTTCTTGACCGAGAGGGCTGTTATGGCGGCGGCTCGTTCTACGTGGTGTACATTGACGGTCTGTGTGATCATGAACTTATAGAAAATACGGTTATAAAGCCGGTTACCTGGGAATGGCGGGACGCTCATATCAATAGGGATAACCTATGGGAGAGAATGGTAAACGTAGAAAGTCAGACTGCTGATCTTAAGGTGGAGGAAGATTTTGATAAGGTGAGAGAGTCTATACTCAAGGGAGACACGGCTGTGTTTGTATCCGGAAGCGGCAAGGCTATGGTTATTTCATCCAAGCGATTCCCGGTAAGAGGAGTAGAGGAGAGCTCAACTGAGGGGGGAATGCGTGGACCGAGAGACAGCTTCAATGAGAATTTCAGAACTTCCACAGCACTTATCAGGAGAAGGATAAAGGATACCAATCTGAAACTTGTGCAGGGAACCATGGGTGTAAGATCGGGAACGCAGTATGGAATTATGTATATTGAGGATATAGCGCGGCCGGAATTGGTGAACAGAGTGCAGGAGGCCGTTGACAAATACTGTATTGATGCTGTGTTTGACAGCGGGATGGCAGAACATCTGATGGAGGAGAGCTGGAAAGAGATATTTCCGATATATCAGTCTACAACCAGACCGGATAAAGCGGCTGCAGCGCTCACAGAAGGCCGGGTCGTGGTTGTGTTTGATAATTCTCCAGAGGTAATCATTGCCCCTGCAACTTTAAATACTTTGTTTCAGACGTCTGATGACTATTATAATAGATGGCCTGTGGCTACATTTGCAAGAATGATACGTTATCTTGCCTCGTTTATAGCTGTTGGACTGCCGGGGTTATATATAGCGGTCACGTGTTATCACAGGGAATTGATACCGGATAAACTTCTGTATGCCATTGCTGACGCCAGAAGCCGACTGTCATTTCCTATTGTGATAGAGGTGCTCATTATGGAGCTGTTGTTTGAACTCCTTCGGGAGGCTGGAATCAGACTGCCAAGTCAGCTTGGAAATACAATAGGTGTGGTTGGCGGTCTCATAGTCGGTCAGTCTGCTGTTGAGGCGGGTATAGTGAGTACGATTGTTGTTATAGTTGTCGCTCTAACTGCTATTGCCTCATTTGCGATACCAAATGAAGCCTTTGCGTCCGTTTTCCGGCTTCTGAAATTTATGACGATACTTGCCAGTGCTGTATACGGAATATTGGGGTTTATATTGGTTATGCTCATGCTGACATTTCACCTGGCATCTCTTGACAGCTTTGGGATACCTTATCTTTCTCCTGTTGTTTCTTGTGGGTACTCTGGTGATACAGGACAGGACTTTGTTATCAGATCACCTATAAAAAAGATGGTGCGCAGACCGTCGTGGAGCAGACCTGGTGAGAGAAGGCGTTTGGTCAGAAAGAGGTGATGGTGTTGCAGTATGATAAACAAAATGTGACATATAGGGCTTTTTTTAAGTTCGCTTTGCTTTTGTTGACGGGTTCTATAATATATGTAGCTACACTAATACCGCCGACATATGGAGAAAACTGCATAATAATGTCACTTTTTTTGATGCTAAGCATGGCTTTTGCTTATGTGATACTACTATATGTTGCATATAACAGGCTTGATGCCCACGAGAGGCTTGAAGGCGCAAAAAGGAAAAATCGCCTTATTGGTTTTATATATGGGACAAGAATGGCTATAAAGTCAGGAATATTGGTGTTTATAGTGTCGGCGGCTGCCCGGGAACTGGTGCTGAGAAAGTATGGGGAGATCGCCGTTGCCTTGCCGGTTCTGCTGGCGGCTCTTTATATAGGAAGCTGGGGGATGGGAAAGGTCGTGAGATTTGCAGAGGCAGTGTTCTGGTTCACCGTGGCGGCGGGGGTGTTTGTTTTCGTTATGAGTGTGAAGAACATTCATTTGTCTGAGCTTGGGGCATATACCTTGTTTGTCGAGGAGAATGGTATCAGCTGTACGATAAATAAGGTTATGATCAGAGGTGGATTGCTGTTTCTTGGTTTTACATTTATGGAGATGGTGATCATCATATATATGAAAGTAAAACATAGGCGTAGGGGAATGCTGATATCGGTGACTGGAACTGCTTTTATTATTGGGATTATTGGTTCGCTGATAGTGATAACAACTCTTGGCATGGGAGCGCTGAGTTCTCATTCTAAGGATATACTATATATAGTAGGCGCTATGGAACTGCCCGGTGGTGTAAAAATGAGGCCGCTGATGCTTGTGTGTTATCTTCTGGTCGTGTGGGGAATGATGGCTATAGCTCCCCATATAGCCTGCGCATTTGAGATGGTGGAAGAAAATGTCTCCGGTCATGTCAGGCTTTATAAACTGATATGGGCCGCGGGAACATTTGGTGTATGTATCATCCTGCAGAAATTGTATTCGTCTGGAGTGCACATTGGAACGTCAGCAGAGTTGTCGTCTGTAGGTATCACAGGCATGATGGGAAGTTCTGTAAATGGACTGTACAGGCTGATTCCGGAATATCTGCTTCTTATTGATGTTCCGTTATCAGTCATATTGCCGGTTCTTGCTGTTAGCTGGAAGAAGAAAAGACGGGTATGTGTGGGACTGCTTTTGTGTATATGCGGGGCTTATATGTGTACGGGATGCGCTTATAAATCCATAGAGGATGTTGATTATGCATCGGTTCTGGTGATTGACAGACAGGATGAACAGGCTGGTCATAATGACAGATCAGATATTGGAATCGATCACAGGTTTAAATACAGCCTGGTATTTCCAGATCAAAAAGAAGGTGACGGGAAAGAAGGTGATGGAAGTGATGATGTTGAAAAGATTTATAGTGTATGGGCGAATTCGTTTGAAGAGGTAAGAGCACAATACAATAGGGAACACGCCAGACAGCTTGACACAAGTCATGTTGAGTATATTGTGCCGGAGGATGAGGAGGTCCTGTCTGCAGTGTGCAATGAGCTTGAAGATGAATTTGCCACAAGCTATGTCACTGTTGTGATAGAAGAAAATATTATAGAGAAATCCGGGAAAAACAATACAAAAGAATATCTAAAAACACATTACAAAGGACAATGTCTTGCCTCTTTGGATAGATGATCCTGAGGCTGCTGCAGGGCAGAGGACAGATGATGACATAGAGATCGATTTCTAAGTGGGTTGGTGGTACAGATATAGGAGGTATTGTTTATGTGGAGAATGTTCAAGGCAGGGATTATGGGCGTGACAATAGGCGTTATAGGAGGGGCGATAGTTGGACATATATCATATGTGAAAAACTATAAAGAAGGTCTTAACAGGGAGATAAGATCCAGCGCAGTCATGTATAACAATAATGAGTCTGATGAGGACAAAGTGATAAGGATAAAGGTTGATTATGATGGGGATGGCAGATCGGATACGCAGTCTGAAAAAATTGCAAACCATGTTGGTAACGCAATCTTGGACGAAGTAGAGGGGTGGCTTGGCGAGGATTACAGCAGCAGATACAGTTATGCTGAGATGAGACATTTGCTCAACATGGCTATGAGCAGGATAGATGAAGCTGCCAGCAGTGCAGCGTACGAGATGGGGGCGGATGTGGATTCTGATTCAAAGCTTTCATATGAATATTTTGATGATTGTGGTAAGGATTGCCCCGCGGGATTTTACAATACATTGAATGTTGAACTTGTGGACAAATGAACTAAAGATTAAACCTGGTCGATATCGGGCAATATCAACTAGATAAAACTGGATAAAAAGTACAGCAAGTGTTATACTTTGACCTGTGGTATGCCCATATAGATATAGCATATCGCAGATTAAAGTATAAGGAGCATTTGCTATGGCTAAGGAAAATCTGGTAGTAATATTTGGCGGAAGATCATCAGAGCATGAGGTTTCCTGCATTTCTGTTCAGACTGTTGCAAAGGCGGTTGACACAGAAAAGTACAATATGACATTAGTTGGAATTACAAAAGAGGGAAAGTGGCTTAAAGCTGATAATATAGAGAGTATAGCTGACGGAAGCTGGTATGACAGCAAGGTTACAGCTATAATTTCACCTGACACAACAAAAGAACTTATCATTCTTGATGGCGATAAGGTGACGAGACAGAGTGTTGATGTGATATTCCCTGTTCTTCATGGAATGTACGGTGAGGATGGAACTATACAGGGATTATTTGAGATGGCTGACATTCCATATGTCGGATGCGGCGTGTTGGCATCAGCTGCGTCTATGGATAAATTCTATACTAAGGTTATCGTTGATAATATCGGCGTGAGACAGGCGAGATTTGTACCTGTACTTGCAGAGGATTTCAGCAATCTCGATGCGGCTATGGACAGGGTTGAGGCAGATCTGGAGTATCCTGTATTTGTAAAGCCGTCAAAGGCTGGATCTTCAAAGGGTGTCAGCAAGGCTGTTGACAGACAGAGTCTGAAAAGTGCACTTGATGAGGCTGTTAAGTATGACAATAAGATCCTTGTAGAGGAAACTATAGTTGGACGTGAGCTTGAGTGCGGAGTCCTCGGATATAAGGACAATACTCAGGCATCAGGAGTCGGTGAGATCCTTGCTGCTGCTGAATTCTATGATTTCGATGCAAAGTATAACAATGCTGAGTCTAAGACAGTCATAGGGGCAGACATACCAGCTGAGACAGAGGCAGAGATAAGAGAGGATGCTGTGAAGATATTCAGAGCACTTGATGGATTTGGCCTTTCAAGAGTTGACTTCTTCCTTGAGAAGGATACGAACAAAGTGGTATTTAACGAGATAAATACACTTCCTGGATTTACAAAGATAAGTATGTATCCGATGCTCTGGAATGCAAAGGGATACGACATAAAGAAGCTTGTAAGCACACTTATCGAGATGGCAAAAGAAAGAAAATAAAAAGAAAATAAAAAGAAAATAAAACAATAAAGATTAAAAGAGAGATTGGGATTTTTGTATGATAAATAATGTTACTGTCAAAGTTGTGGGTGAACAGAAGAGCAACAGGGAAGAGAAGGCGGTAGAACCGATAGAGCTTGTCACCAACGGGAATCTGCGTGAGAAGGATGGAGTATATTATCTGAAATACGATGAGTATTACGAAGATCTGGAGAATCCTGTCAAGAATCTCCTGAAGTTTAGCCGGGATGGATTGACGCTCACCAAGAGAGGTGATGTCAGTTCAGAGATGTCGTTCAGCGTTGGGGAGACTGCGAATGCTTATTATTCCACTCCTGCCGGACTTATACCTATGAGTATACTCACTGAAGCATATCAGATGGAGGCAACAGATAAAGGTATCAACATTGCAATAGTTTATATTATGGATTATGGAAATGACTGTCTTTCGTTTAATGTTCTGAGGATCACGGTTGAGAAATAGCCGGAAAGGAACTGCTTATGAGTGGTGAAAAGGCGTTTGATGATTTTCTGTCGATAGATACGACGGAATGCGTGGGGGCTGAACAGCTTTCGGATGATAACAATATATATCAGGCTACATATTATAGGGATCTGGTGACTATATTTGATGCGGTATCAATGGATCCGGAGGATACTCTTGTGGATTTTGGATGCGGGCTTGGAAGAGTGTTGTTCTATGGCAATTCCAGACACTATTGCAGAACTACAGGTATAGAGGTGAACCGGGACGTGTATGAAAAGCTCTTGGAGAATGCTGAGGGATACCAGAACAGATTCTACGATCAGGAAGAACGAATGCTGTTCTATAACATGCCTGCACAGGAGTATGAAGTCGCTGATGGGGATAATTATTTCTATTTCTTCAATCCTTTCTCACCAGATATATTCAAGTCGGTTATAGATAATATCATAGCATCTGTGAGCAGGTGCCCGAGGGATATCTATCTGATGTTGTATTATCCGACATTTGAGTATCAGAAAGTTATGAGGGATAGCAGATATTTTGTGCTCAAGGATATAGTAAAGCTTTCAGGGTATGAGGAAGATCCTGACGAGAAGCTTTATGTGTACCACATGTCAAGATATTTCGTTTGAATGATCTGCTTCTGCTGAGTGTGGGCGGAATAACAAAGAATACATAATAACAAGACTTGCCATACAGAGAATGCAGGCTCCTACGGTTAGGGCTGTAAAAAAAGTACCTGATGGGTGTCCTGATGCGCCGGCAGTTACAGACAGATCAGAGAATATGCTGTCGATCATATAGGATGAGATGTTTACGGTCATATGCAGGAATATGGCAGGCAGCAGAGAAGATGTCCATACTGTTATGAGAGCCAGAATGATCCCTGAGGGAACTGCATAGCAGAACTGTACGACATTGCCGTGAAACAGTCCAAATAATAAGGCAGATATGAATATCGCGCAGACATTGCAGTATTTGGACCTTGAGCTATATTTGTAAGGTGCTGTACGTGTGAGTAAAGTTTGAAAGAACCGCTGGAGCGCTCTCAGAGATATCCCCCTGAATACAAGCTCCTCGGCAACCGGGGCAACAAGCATGACTGTTGCAACCCGGAGTATACCATTGTTCAGAGAAAATGACTTTTCAACCATGGCCTTATAGTCTTTTAGAAGATTCGGATTGTGTATATCGATTATATTCAGGATACCGGTAGATAAGAGCTGGATGGATATCCCGGTGATCAGTAAAAGAATACAGAGAATAAAAATTCGCAGAGGTGACATCTTTTTCATCTCTGCTTTTTTTATCTGATTTTCATAATGGCAGATGGATGGCTCAGTGGGTATACTGCTGTCATGGAGCAGCTGCGGATACCTGAAAAAGGCAAATATACACATAAGGATTATGACTGTATAAGAAAGCAGAGATACCGGAATAGTGGTATCTCTGCTTTCTTTGCTTTCTTTGAGAAGTATCTGAAAGATTGCTGATATGAAGTCCTGAGTAAATACCATACATACAGGTGCCAGAATAGCAATTCCCAGATCGCGGAGACTTATACGATGATTATTCATAATATAGCACAGCCTCCTTCTTATATTAACTATTACATCTTCTGAATCTTTTTAGCACGTTCTCTTTCTTCTTTTGCCTTTGCTTTGGCAGCAGCCTTCTGCTCCTTGCTCATGTTTGCCTCGGCAGTTTCCTTATCGTACATATCCTGATACTTTCTCTGCTTTGCACGGATTTTCTCGCCAAATGTCTTCTTGCCAGGTTTCTCAACGATCTTACCTCTGACGTTCTTCACGCTGATTATGTAGATACCACTGACCATTGCTTTTACTTCGCCGCGTACAGGCATCTGATCATATATGCCGTCATCACAGATGAGGTTCATGATCTGAGGTCCGATCTTAGCCTTTACGATAGGCATCTTAGCCTTCTGGTAACGCTTTGGAGTCTGTTCCATAACTACCTTAGGAAGTCCTGCATCCTTCATAGGAAGCATCTTTTTGTCAATGACCAGCATTGTGACAGGCTGTGCCTGTTCCTTCATCATTTCTTTCTGTGCTGACTGCTTTTTCTGCATCTTGTTGCCTACGATATATAAAGCAACCATTACGCCTATAACGATAACCAATATGATTATCAACCATATCCACCATGCCATGTTAGGTTCCTCCTGAAAATATTGTGTCGTTTGATTATTATAGCCTTATCATTTTTTTGTTGCAAGGGGAAGATTTTTCAATCTTGCTTCCTGGATGAGAGCTGGGATGGTTTCAAGAACCTCTTTGCGCTCCTTTGGTTTAAGTCCGTTTATATCTATTGGGTCAAGAAATTCGATGATGACCCTGTGACTCCTGATAAAGTTGTGTTTGTTTGCCTCCATTATGTTGTCTGTTCCACATATGGATACAGGTACGATCGGACATCCGGCTTTCTGTGCAATCTTATATGCACCATCTTTAAAAGGAAGAAGTTCCTCTCCATCATTTCTGTGACCCTCAGGAAATACCATCATGGAATGTCCTGATTTTACGATGTCGGCAGACTGCAGGATAGTCTCAAGCCCCTTCTTGAGATCAGATCTGTCCAAAAATGTACAGCCGATATCTTTCATGTACCATGGGAGTATAGGAACCTTGAGGATCCCGTCCTTTGACATAAAGCCGAGAGGTCTGTTAAGTGCGTTGTGACAGCACAGAATATCAAAGAAACTTCTGTGGTTGCCGACGAACAAAATAGGTTGATCTTTTGGTACTCGTTCAAGACCGATGACGGTTCGCTTTGCACCGCATATGAACAGGACTATTCCAAAAAATCCCTGGACAAGTTTCTGGGCATGCCTGTACGCCTTCTCCTGATCCTTTTTTGCAAGAAGGTACAGATAAAGGTGATAAGGCGTGCAAAGAAGAATTCCCAGAAAAGCAAATATATATGCAAAAATTGTTCTCAATATAGATTCTCCTTATATTATAAAATTACTTCTCCTCGTTAGGCTCATTCTTCGGAACAGGAGTGAATCTTCCATAGAGCTTTGATGTCTCTAGAAGTCTGTCTGACAGCTGCTTGTTAAGATCGGAAGACTGGAACCTCCATGCCCAGTTGCCCTCACCCACGCCAGGGGTGTTCATACGAGCCGTTGAGTCGAGCTTGAGTACATCCTGCATAGGCACGATTGCCATGTTCGCAACGGATGAAAAACATGCCCTGATCATAACCCAGCAGATGTCACTTGCATCGGTGCTGTAGTATCTCCTGAGTTTGTCCTTTGATGCCTCGTATGCCTTGGTGTACCATCCGAGAGTTGTATCGTTGTCGTGTGTTCCTGTATAGCATACACAGTTAGGTGTGTAGTTATGCGGAAGGAAGTCGTTCTCATTTGGATTTTCAAATGCAAACTGCAGGATCTTCATTCCAGGAAGACCGAATTTGTCTCTGAGCTCTACAACAGATGCATCGATCTCACCAAGATCCTCGGCAATGATAGGAAGATGATATCCCAGATTCGCCTCAAGCTGTGTAAAGAAGTTCAGACCAGGAGCCGGCTTCCATTCACCATTTATAGCGGTTTCCTCACCATAAGGAACTGCCCAGTAGCGGTCAAATCCTCTGAAGTGATCGATCCTGAGGAAGTCTGTGACGGTGAGCTGGTATTTGATCCTCTCTATCCACCATGCATATCCTGTCTCGGTGTGTTTTTTCCAGTTGTACAGAGGATTGCCCCAGAGCTGTCCGGTTGCTGAGAAGTAATCAGGTGGCACACCTGCAACCTCGATAGGATAGCCCTTGGAATCGAGCATGAACAATTCCTGATTGGACCATACGTCCGCACTGTCCCATGCCAGGAATATAGGCGTATCTCCTACGATGCTGATGCCTAGGTCATTGGCGTATGTCTTGAGAGCCTGCCACTGCTCGGTAAAAAGAAACTGGAGAAAATTGTAGTATCCGATGCTGTCTGCGAGCTTCTTCTTCCATGTGGTCTTCTGTCTCGCTGTTGGCTTTTTCAGTGAATCATCCCACATGTACCACGGCATTCCCTCATGGGCGTCCTTGCCAGCCATGAAAAGAGAATAGTCAGCCAGCCATGATGTGTTCTTTACAAATGCGTCAAATCTTTCCATGAGTTCTTTGTCCGATGACAATTCGTCTGTGTAGTCGGGATCGACAAATCTTTCATAGGCTTTTTTCAAAAGACTTGTTTTGAACTCGATAAGTGTTCCGTATTCAATCTTCTCGGGATCCCATGCAGGCATATCTGCAAAATCCTCGTCGAGCAAGAGTTTTTTCTTTCTGAGATAATCAATATCGATGATGAGTGGCTGTCCTGCAAATGCTGAAAATGGCTGATAAGGTGAATCACCGAAACCTGTATGTCCAAGTGGGAGTACCTGCCAAAGATTTAATCCAGAGGCTGCAAGAAAGTCGATAAACTGGTAAGCTCCAGGTCCGAGATCTCCGATTCCGTAAGGACTTGGGAATGATGTCGGATGAGCCAGAATTCCAGCGTATTTCTTAGGCTTTTTTTGGTTGTTCTGCTCTAACATAATCTATCCTCTTTTCATAATAAGTAAAACCAGAGCCAAGCCACCTCACAGTCTCTTGCGAGCCTGTTCGGCGTGTGTCTCCGACGAGTTCAGAGCCAAGCCACCTCACAGTCTCTTGCGAGCCTGTTCGGTGCGGCGTCTCCGCCGTATAGCACAGTATAAGAAGTGCCTTGTTCATGCAAGCATGACAAGCCCCTTCTTATATTGTGCTGCATGGCTCTGAACGGTAACATTATACAATACAATATGTGGGAGTTGCAAGGTAATAGTGCTTGACACGGGGCGGTGTGCTAACTTATTATAAGTGGAAGTATTTTAACTTACAGGTGCTTTCGGCATTTCCTATCTGATGTGGGATGACAGACCGGGTAGAATGGCGAATTATAAGGAGAAAGAAGCGTGTAATTTTATGGAGAGAATAATTACAAGTCTACTTGAAACTGATATGTATAAGTTCAGCATGGGACAGGCAATATACCATCAGTTCAGCGACTACAAGACAACCTGGTCATTCAAGTGCAGGAATACGGATGTGTTCTTCACCAAAGAGATGGTCGATGAGATCAAGAGACAGATACAGCTCTACTGTGATCTGAGATTTACTGAGGATGAACTTGAGTATCTGCACAATATCAAGTGGATAAAGGGCTCATATGTTGATTTCCTGAGACTTTGGAAAGCGAGATATGAGGACTTTGAGATATCGGATGATGCGGAGTGCGGCCTGAAGATAGAGGCTAGGGGAACGTGGCTCAACACTTCTATGTATGAGATACCTACTCTGGCTATAGTCAATGAAGTTTACTTCAGAATGAATGATGATTATGATAAACTGCTTGTATCATTCAAAGATAAACTTGATGAGAAGGTTCGTAAGGTTGAGTCAGGTGAGTACAATCTTGGAGCGTTCAGTGAATTTGGACTTAGAAGAAGACTTTCTGCTGAGGCTCAGGAGCTTGCCGTGAAGGAGCTCAGTGGTCACAAGTATCCAGGTTCAACATTTGTCGGAACAAGTAACGTATATCTGGCAAAGAAGTATGATCTGGTTCCTGTTGGAACTATGGCACATGAGTGGATCATGTGTGTTGGACAGGGTAATCATAAGCACAATCCGGCATATTCTAACTGGTATGCCCTTGATGCGTGGGTAAAAGAGTATGGAGTGCTCAATGGAACAGCCCTCACAGATTCGATCACAACAGATTGCTTCCTGAAAGACTTCCAGCTCACATATGCGACACTTTTCAGCGGAGTAAGACACGATAGTGGCGATCCGTATGAGTGGGGCGACAAGATGATACGTCATTATGAGGAACTTGGGATTGATCCAAAGACCAAGACACTTCTGTTCAGTGACAGCCTTGACTTTGAGAAGGCAGATAAGCTCAACAGCTATTTCAGGGATAAGATAAAGGTTGCATTTGGGATAGGAACATATATATCCAATGATACTTGCGATGAGCCGCTCAACATTGTAATGAAGACCACAGCATGTAATGGTATGGACGTTGCAAAGATATCTGATGATAAGGGCAAGGGTATGTGCAAGAATCCCGATTATGTTCATTATCTCAACAGATGTATCAAGTGGCGTATGGAGAACGATAGGTAATAAATGGAGTTTTGTGAATTATGGGAAAAGTTATAATAATGACAGATTCTGCCAGTGATATATCCGAGAAGGAGGAGAAGGAACTTGGGATAAAGATCCTTCCATTTCCGGTTGTCATCGGTGGCAGGTCATATCTAAGCAGAGTAGATTTTGATAACGAAGGTTTTTATAAGCTCATGGCTGAGAATGATGATCTTCCAAAGACATCACAGATCACAGCTTATCAGTTTGGAGAGGTATACAAAGAACTGGTTGAACAGGGATACACAGATATCATATATGTAAGTATCAACAAGGATGGTTCTGCCTCATATGCAAATGCACAGCAGGCGGCAGACCAGTTTGAAGAGGAATACCCGGAGTGTGCTGGCAAATGCAGTATATATGTATTTGACGGAATAGGCTACAGCGGACAATATGGATATCCGGTTGTGGTTGCCGCAAGGATGGCTCAGGAAGGAAAAGATGCCAAGGATATCGTGTGGTATCTGAGAGAAGAACTCCCAAAGAGAAGAATATATTTCGGAATATATGGTCTCAAGTATGCGGCTAAATCAGGAAGGATTCCTAGCGCAGCTGCTTTGGTGGGAGATGCCCTTGGCGTCAAGCCGATCATGAAGATCTGGGCAAATGAGATAGTCACGGCGATCAAATGCCGCGGCGAAAAGAAACTCATGTCAAAGATGGTGGATGTCACAGTTGACGAGATGGAACCTGGTTCAGAGTATCAGATCGTGTACGGCAGTGATGAAACTGTGAGAGATGAGCTGACAGCCCGAATGACAGAGAAGCTTGGATATGGACCTTCAGATTATTTCCAGATCGGGGCAGCGGTTGCCTCAAATGCCGGACCGAAGGTAGTTGGTACTATATTTAATGTGAAAGAAGAACTGCGATAATCGCAGAGCAAGTATATAAGTTGTAATAATGAAAGTGGCAGGTGTCTGTATGTTGGGTATGGACACCTGCCACTTTCTGTTCTAATGCATATCTGTTATAGGTTATCTGTTATTTCGGAGATATAGTTCACAAGTTTGCGGCTTACAGGGATCCGAATGGATCCCTCTCCAGAGATACAGATATACGCATTCGTCCTGTCAAATGCGTGAATAAATGCTGTGTTCACTATATAACTTCTATGACATCTGATAAACGATGCAGGAAGTTCGTCTATTAGTTTATTAAGAGGGGCAGAGTTGGATGTAAATTCTCCCTCTGTGGTACAGACGATGATATTTCGGTGCACTGCTTTGATGTATTTGATCTGCGAAGGCAGTGGTCTGTAGTAAATTCCGGATACATCACGAAAACGTATCGGTTTCTCACTGAGAAGGTTGACCTTGATAAGGTTTCTTATAGCAGCAGTAAGCTCGTGTTCTTTAAGTGGCTTGGTGAGGAAATCAAAGCAATTGGTATTGTGAACGGCTCTGGCAGCCTCCTCTGGATATCCGGTTATGAAAAGTATAGGAGTTGTTTTATGATTAGGAGTATTCCGGACATAACTGCCCAGATCAACTCCGTCTTGTCCGTCATCTGAATCGAGATCAATATCCAAAATGATCAAGTCAATATCTTTTGATTTTTCATCTATTAGGTCTATAGCCTTTTGGTAGTTTTTGACTTTTGTGCAGTGTGTATTCTGAAAATTAGACGATATGATAGTGGCTATTCCCTCAATCTGTGTCGCATCGTCTTCAACTATTAGTACGTTCATGTGTGAAACTCCTCTCATTATCTTAGATTATATTATAGATAAAATTACTGCTAGTCAATGTAATGAAGCAGATACAGTCTGCAATTCGGTGCAGTATACTCGCAGTTTGGCGGAAATACATAAGATCACAGGTTATTTG
>USSH01000013.1 GCA_900557435.1 uncultured Coprococcus sp.
CGAAAAGACAAAGCCTTGTATATTTGTAACAGGAATGGGAGGAATCGGAAAGAGTACACTGGTTCGGAGATTTGTCATGGATGTCAGAGACCGGTTAGATACGGTGCTGTATCTGAATTATTCAAACTCGTTTTATTCAACTGTATGTAATGATGATATGTTTTATATAAATACAGTTTGCAGACAGGCTGATGAAAACGAAGCTGATTATTTCCACAGAAAGCTTAGGAAATTCAGGGAGTGCATATCGGAAAATACAAAAGAAAGTCTGGTGGTTGTGGATAATGTTCCGGTTCTGGATAACAGTGATATATACCTGGATGATGGGATATCAGAACTTGTGAGAACAGGCTGCAGGCTGATAGTAGTGACACGAGGGGGGATTATTCCGGAGTGTTATGACCATATACAGATTGCGGCATTTTCTGAAAGACGCTGTATGTATGAACTGATGTTGTCAAATATGCGGAATACTGAGCCAGAGCCTGATGCGGATCTGTATGAGAAACTGGACGAACTGATAGACAGGGTGAATGGACACACACTCATGCTGATGATCCTGGCAAGACAGATAGACAGAGGGTATCTGTCAATTGACGAAGCATGTGCTCTGGTTCAAAAACAAGGATTTACGGCACTGGATGGGGTGAAAACAGGTTGTACCATAGACAGCCGGAATGTATATGGGCATATGACAGATATGATCTCATCGCTGTTTTGCATGGACGGCCTTACACCGAAACAGAGAGGGATTTTGATGAGTCTGGCTTTGTTTGGGGACAATGGTGTAGATTTTAGAGATTTTTACTGCTTTATTGATGCTGATGATGAGAATATGATAAACGAACTGGCTGATATTGGCTGGGTTGAACGGCAAAAAAAATTTGCACTTCATCCTGTTATAGGTCAGGCAGTACGAAGAGAACTTGGCAGAAAATGGGCAGATATGCAGGATGGGAATAACATACCGCCAGAAACAGAAGAACTTCAGCCTGTAAAAGCATGCCTTGTTAATCTGATCGCTGATGATAACGCTGTGGTATCGATATGCGTGTCTGTTGCAAATTGTTGTATGAATGTGGATAACTTGCGTGATTCCAAGGAATATCTTCGCCTTGCAGCAAAGACAATTGTGATGCTGCCTATAGAAAGTGAACAATTTATATTGACTCATGGAAGAAGAATATGGGAAATGGCCAGACGTACAGACGAACTTATATCGGACAGGGATATGGTTGAAGTGTGTGACAAGCTGGCTCATATATATGCTGATATGGGCCGGTATAGTGATACAGAGGAGATCTTAGGATATCTTGAGAAATGGTCGGAAGGAAAAAGTCACTACATAGAAGGCTTTGTCTGCGATGTCTGGATGGATTATCTGGACACAATTCTTGATGGAAACTTTGAACCGGAGACAAGAGAAGGAAAAAAACTGTATGCTCTTCAGATGAGATATATGGATAGGGCGATAGCGTGCTACGAAAAAGCAGAAACAACTGATGCTCGGTTAAAGCTTGCTGCAGATATCATTGCGGCAGCGACATATACAGTCAGATCTTGTTTTGGTGGGAATTTCACATTGCGAAGCAGAAAAAAAGCCATAGATCTTCTGAACAGAGCCAGGATGATCATGATTCAGATAGATAATTCGGGACCCGGCAGGATTGCAGATAATGCAGAAAACTGGCTGTCGTATTACATAACTAAGGGATGGTTCTATACATATATTGATGCCGATCCGTGTCAGGTAGACAGAAATATACACAAGGCATGGAAGGTTTACAGCAGAACATGCAGTTCGGAGCTTGATCTGATAAATTATATGCTTATTCCCGCAGCAAATATCTATATTGAGCTTGGAGACAGAAATGAGTGCATTGCATGGCTGGAGAGGGCAGTAAAATTATGTGAAAGGAACAGTGATCTGGATGCATACAACAGAAAGCGGGAAGAACTTGAGCAAATAATCCGGGAGCTTTAGCACGATGAGGACAGGGGACGTAAACTGACTTTCGGTAAGACATAATTATTGAGATAAATTATAGAGGAAATGTGTTAAAGGCACTCTGAAGACAGCTGACAGGCTGGATTCAGGGTGCCTTTTTGCACTGACAAATCCACTTTTGAAAATACTATGGGACAATATCAACATCGAAGGCAGCATATGCTATGGACTGGCATCAATGTGTTGACTGCACGTAACGTGCAATTTTACAGTTAAGAAAATGTCTGCGTGAGGTGGTGATAAAAAGAGTGGAGACATTGAGGGAGTTGTGTGAACATACTGGGGTCAGCAGACGGGCGATTCAGGGATATGAAAAGGCCGGCTTAATGTCTGCGGCAGCAAGAAATGAGAGAGGCTATCTGCTGTACGATGCGAAAGCCCAGGACAGGGTCAGGATGATCAAGCTCCTTCAGAATTTGGAGTTTTCCATCAGAGAGATAGCAGAACTGGATAATCTTAGCAAAGATGAAGTGAGGAGAGAGGTTGATGCGCATATATTGAGGCTCAGACAGCGGAAAGTGGAGATCGATGAGTATATAGATCAGGCGTATGAGCTGATAGAGAAAATATCGTAAGGAGGAGAAGAACAATGTTTTGTAGTAAATGTGGAGCAAATATTCCGGAAGGGGCGACATTTTGTCCGGGGTGTGGAAATAGATGCGAGAGTCAGACAGGTGCTCGTATAATAAAGCTGAAGTGTAAAAACTGCAATGGAGATTTGGAAGTGGATGCAGATAAGGGAGAATATACTTGTCCATATTGCGGAGATAGAGAAAAGATACTTGACAGTGATGCGGTGGCAATAGAAAAACTTAAGAGCAATACATATAAAGAAATGGAATACGCCAGAATGGCAAATGAAAAAGAAAAGGAAGACCGCAACGAAAAGAGAGAAGAACAAAAGACATACAGAAAGAGCAAGTTTAGCAAGGTTACTATAGTGTCTGTGTTTATTTGCATTATAGCAGCGATTGGTTCATTTTCTTCTGGCTCGGTTTTATCGGGTATAATTGCATTGATACAGAGTGGCTTGCTTGCTGTGTCATGGCTTATGGGTATGCAGATTATAAAAGAAAAGAAAAAATTCATATATGTGGCACTTGCTATTCTTGCATTTCTGCTCGTGATTCCTTTTGGAGCAAGTCATAGCGGAGGACATTCATCATCTCATGAGAATAGAAAACTAAACTGGCCGGATGATGGTCTTGCAGCGTATCTTCCTGCTCCGGATACAGAATATGGATACGTATTGTCAAATGATAAAGATTATTTAAGTGCGAGTGCTGATAAAGTAACAGATGAAAAATATGCGGATTTATATTGATGCATGTAAGAAAAAAGGGTTTGATAAAAATTCTTCAACAACATCGACTTCGTTTGAGGCTGATAATAAGGATGGTTATCATTTGGAACTTACACATTACTCGAGTGACTCCATGGATATATATCTTTCTTCACCTGAAAGGATGAAAGCTAAGACGGAGATAACAACTGAAGCATCGACTGAAGAAAAAGAAGAATCAGTCATATCAGAAGATGCCACGTCAGAAGAAGTTGAAGAGACAACTACAGTTGAAGAAAGTGAACAGGAAGGTGAGGATACGGCAGATGAAGAAACCTCGGTTTCAGATTCTAGCGTGGTTGATCCCGACCTCAAGGCGTTTCTTGATAGCTATGAGGTGTTTATAGACGATTATATTGATTTTATGGAGAAATATGAGAATTCAGATGACACGGTGAGCATGCTCGCAGACTATGCAGATTATGCGAGCAAATATGCAGATTTTGTCAGTAAAGCAGATGCATATGATGCTGACAAAATGTCACCGGTTGATTCGGCATATTATCTTGAGGTTATGACGAGATGCAATACCAAGCTGGCGAAGGCAGCTTTATAGCATTATATTACAAGGATAATTATAGGTGTTAATTATATATAGATAAAAGAAAAAAGTTCCATTATAATTGTATCGAATCAGAGAAATAAGGACGGTACACTATAATGGAACTTTTTGATATATGCGACGAACAGGGCAACCCTACCGGAGACACAGTGGAGAGGAGCGAGGCTCATGCAAAAGGCATATGCCACAGGACTGCTCATATATGGATAGCGAAGAAAGAGAATGGCAGGTATAAGGTTCTTCTGCAGAAGAGGGCTATGAATAAGGATTCGTTTCCCGGAAGGTATGACACTTCCTCTGCCGGACATATACAGGCAGGCGATGAACCGATGGAGTCAGCACTAAGAGAATTGGGTGAGGAGCTGGGAATAAATGCTGAAAATGAAGACCTCGATTTTGCAGGAACATTCAGAATACAGTATGAGAAGGAATTTCACGGCAAAATGTTCAGGGACAATGAGGTGGCATTTGTGTTTGTGTATCAGAAACCGGTGGACATAGCAGACCTGACTATCCAAAAAGAAGAGCTGGACGGCGTGAGTTGGTTTGATCTGGAGGAAACCTATGAGGCATGTAAGAACCATGACCAGAAGTTCTGCGTGCCGATCGGAGGACTTGAAACGGTAAGAAAATACCTGAACGAAAGAATATATTAATGTGATTGAACAAATTTTGCATGTAGCGTTGGCTCACGATGAAGATTCCTATAAAGAGCTGACGTTTGTCAGATAGTGTGAAGTGATTTATGAAAAAATAATCCAAATAAAAGGCTCAAATGAACCTTGATAATTGTAGTTGACTGGAGGATAAGAGTGTGGAATACGATGAAAAATATTTAAATAAGCTCAGCCGTTTTATGAGTCTGATTCTTCGACACAGACCAGAAAGCATCGGAATCAGTCTGGATGAGCATGGCTGGGCAAATGTTGACGAGCTTTTGTCTGGTATTGGAGCACAACACCAGATCGATATGGATATGTTGGAAGAGATTGTCCGTACTGACAAGAAACAGAGGTATTCATTCAACGAGGACAAGACTCTCATAAGAGCGAATCAGGGACATTCTATACCTGTTGATGTTGAACTGGACGAGGTGTGTCCGCCGGAAGAACTGTGGCACGGCACGGGTGAAAAGTATGTACAGGATATAGATGCAGAGGGACTTCTGCCTAAAAGCCGTCTGTATGTCCACTTGTCAAATGACAGAGACACAGCATTTAAGGTGGGACAGCGGCATGGAAAACCGGTCTTGTATATTGTAAGAGCTGGAGAGATGTACAGGGATGGATATAAGTTCTATCTTTCGAAGAATGGCGTGTGGCTTACGAAGGCAGTTCCGGTGAAGTACCTGCAGAAGCAGTAGAATACATCTCTGTCAGTTGGCGGATAGTAGGAAAAAGTAAGGATTTGTATAAGTCAGGAACAAAGGTTATATATAATAAAAAAGAGGTTGTTAGATTGGTTAGTTTGTGCTAACATAACATGTGTTATGGAAAACGACAAGCGCAGTGAAACGATAGAAAAACTGAAAAAAGCCGGCAAAGAGGAATTCCTTAAAAATGGTTACCAGAGGGCAAGCCTTAGAATGATATGCAACAGTGCGGGAGTTACCACCGGAGCCTTCTACTTTTCATTTGAGAGTAAGGAGGCATTGTTCAAGGCGATACTAGAACCGCTTGTGAACCAATACGAAGCCATGCTTGGAAAACTTATGAAGGGGGAGATTGAGAACCCCGGCACGGGCGTAGATGCAGATAAGATCATGATGCAATTCCTTCTGGCACACAGGGAAGAGGCAATGATCATCATGCATGGCGCTGACGGTAGCTGCTATGAGAATTATCACCAGAGGGTTGAGGGGTTCATGAGACATTCATTTGCGGCATATTACAGGTCACAGCTTGGATGCGAGCCGGATGAGACTTTGGTTCGCGTGCTGGCGAAGATGCGGCTTGAAGGAGCCATGGCGATACTGAACGAGGATGTAGACGTGGAGAAGAAAATGTATCTGACAGAAAAGATTGGCATTCATGCCACAGGCGGTACAGAAAAGCTGATAGAGAGTTTAAAGAAAGAGGTTCATCGATGATGAACCTCTTATTTTTATGAACATAACAAAACAAGACAATCGTTATATTTCATAAGGAGGGGCCCACGTAAGTGGGAGGATTCCGGCAGAGGAAGCGCACTGATGTGCGCGCAGGTCATCAAGCTGCGCTTGACGACATGTTATGAAGCACGCAAACGCCGCGCGCAGCGCCTATCATGCGTTTGCACCATTTGTGAAGCGCGCGCAGCGCCTCTCATGCGTTTGCACAATTAAAAAGCAGGAGGAAATGAGAAAAATGGTTAGCACACAGAACAACACAGCAGACAGATCAAAGGTAGACATAACAGGAGTTCCAGAGACGATGCTCCAGACACTTTACGCAAGGGCTAAGGAATCAAGAAAACCGGACCATGCCATATACGATGGCAAGGCAATAGAGATAGTTGACAGTCTTGATTATGATTTTTCTCTTGCAGATAAAGATATGGCGATGGGAAGCGGAGTCATAGCCAGAACTATAGTGCTTGATAAGCTTGTATCAGAATACCTGAAAAAGCACAAGGGCGTCGTGGTTGTGAATATCGCCTGCGGTCTTGATACCCGCTGTTACAGAAATGAGGGCAGATATAAAGGCTGGTACAACATTGATCTCCCGGAAACCATGACTGTGAGGAAAAAGTTCCTACAGGAGGACGGACCAGTGTATCAGATAGCGGAATCCGCAATGGACAGCAAATGGGCTGACATGGTAGAGTATGCCGGCGAACCTGTACTGGTCATCATAGAGGGGCTTACAATGTATCTGACGGAGGCTGATGTTAAGAAGATGTTTGACATAATATACAGAAAATTCGAGCACGCTACAGTATTTGTTGAGACTATGGCACCGTTCATGGCGAAGCATATCAAAGAGAAATCCATACATGGAAGCCATGCCAAGTTCTCCTGGGGCGTGTCAAACGGAAAGAAACTGGCAGAGATCATACCGAAATACAGATACATAGAACAGCACAGTCTTGTAGAAGGAATGGCAGAGTTTATACCGGTGTATAAAGTCATTGGCAAAATACCATTTGTCAGCAATATATCAAACAAAATAGTTGTGATGGAAAAGTGATAAATATGCGGAATAAATAGTTTAGCCGGATGGTTCAGGCCATCCGGTTTTAATATGTGCGGGTATACAGACCAGGTTTAATTATATAAAAGGTATTGACATAAAGCTAAAAGCCATTTATGATACAGTAAAAATGCAAATGGTTTGCAAATTCAAAAAGAGGGATAGTATGGCGAGGGAGTATAAAACGAGAATAAGTCAGGCTATAGAGGCATTTGCTGCAGGAAGGCAGGACAGAGGGTTTTGCGCGGCTGATGTAAGTGTGTATTTGGATGAGAATGGCATAGATGCGAATACAACGACCGTATATCGCAATCTTGACCGCATGGTTACCCAGGACAAATTGATAAAGTATCAGAGTGCTGATGGTAGTTCAAGTATGTATAGAATGGAAAAGGCTGATCATAGTTGTCATGAGCACCTTCATATGCAGTGTGTTAAGTGCGGAAGAGTCATACATATTGACCGCGATACCATGAATCACATAGCTAAAGGCATTCAGGAGAGGTATGGATTTGTGATCGACTGTGACAGATCATCGATATGTGGTATTTGCAAAGATTGTCAGAGGCGTTGTGGAGTCGCTGTAGTCTAAACTAAACGGGATTGTTACAGATGGGACTGTATTGTTACGGTCACATCAAGAACTATATATCACAAAATTTCTAAACATGAAAAGGAGGTGTGCAGAATGAGTAAAAAGAGAATAATGTCATGGATCCTTATAGTGTTCTTTGTATCAGGAGTACTTTTCTCTTACGGTTATATTGCGCGCAATGTGGAGCATGACTGTACGGGGCAGGAATGTCCTATATGTATGCATTTGCAGCAGGCTGCACAGTTCCTTTCAAATATAAAGACAATGTCAACTACGCCAGTGTTACTGGCGTTCTTAAGTGTGTTCACACTAGGAGTTGTATTGGTGTATACCCACGAGTATTGTGCTGATACGCTCGTTTCCCTGAAGGTGGAATTGCTGAATTGATTTAAAGTACGGATATTGACTGAGAATTGCGTCTGGAAATACATCTAAAGATAATGGCGAATGCTTATTATTGGTGTTTTTTGATCTAGAGGCAGTTTATTAAATTTACCCAATTATAGGCATCAAAATATGCCTGTCAATTTTATCAATCAATTCGGAGGTTTATTGATCATTATGAAAAATAGAATATTTGGCCTTGTTATGGCATCGGTACTTACTGTTTCAGCATTTTGTGGCTGTGGAGCGTCAAGGACGGCAGCAGATTCTGATCAGAAAGGGGAAAGTGCGCCCCAAAATACGGCAAATGCTACGGCGTACAGTATTGTATGTACGACTTTTCCTCAGTATGACTGGATCCGCAATATCATAGGCGATGATTCCGACAAGTTTCAGCTTACTATGCTGCTCGATCAGGGGATGGATCTTCACAGTTATCAGCCAACTGCAGAGGATATAGCAAAGATAGCTGACGCAGATATGTTTGTGTATGTTGGCGGTGAGTCTGACGGCTGGGTGGATAGTGCCCTGAAAGAAGCGACTAATAAGGACATGAAGGTTGTAAATATGCTTGACGCTTTGGGAACTGCAGTCAAAGAGGAAGAGGTAGTTCCAGGCATGCAGGCAGAGGAAGAAGAGGAAAACGAAGAAGGGGAAGGTCCTGAGTATGACGAGCATGTGTGGCTTTCTCTGAAAAATGCGGCGACGATTACCGATGTTCTGTCCAGAAATATACAGGAACTTGATCCTGAGAGAAAAGAGGATTATATCGAGAATGCAGCTGAGTACGTGGATAAGCTAAATGATCTTGACGGAAGATATGCGCTTACTATATCTAAGGGCAAACGTAAGGAGATACTGTTCGGAGACCGATTCCCATTCAGATATATGGCAGATGACTATGAACTTACCTACTATGCTGCATTTGTGGGATGCAGCGCTGAATCGGAGGCAAGCTTTGAAACTATAACATTTCTTGCGCAGAAGGTGGACGATTTAAAGCTCCCAGTTATTTTGACGATAGAGGGCTCGGATCACAAGGTAGCTGAATCGATACGAAAGGCTACGGAGGCAAAGAAACAGGAGATACTGACAATGGATTCGATGCAGTCTGTAACCGCAGAGGATGTGGCTGATGGAGAGACATATCTGAACGTGATGGAAGATAACCTGAATGTACTGTCTCAGGCGTTAAATTAATTGCGGCTTAACTAGATGGATTGATGTTTAAAGGAATAGGAGAAAACAAATGTCATATATAACGTGTAAAGGCCTGGCAGTCGGGTACGACGGAAGATCAGTTGCGTCAGGCCTTAATTTCAGAATAGACAAGGGAGACTATCTCTGTATAGTAGGAGAGAACGGAGCGGGAAAGAGTACCTTGGTAAAAACTTTACTTGGGCTGCTGAAACCGGTTTCAGGAGAGATAAAGTTTGGCGATGATCTGACATCGCGTGACATAGGCTATCTGCCGCAGCAGACACATGTGCAGAAGGACTTCCCTGCAACTGTATGGGAGGTGGCTTTGTCGGGTGCACTGACTAAGTGTGGCGCACGTCCTTTTTATGGCAGAAAGGAAAAGCAACTTGTCCAATCTCAGCTTGAAAGACTTGGAATATGGAATATACGCAGGAAATGCTACAGGCATTTGTCGGGAGGACAGCAGCAGCGCGTTCTTCTGGCGAGAGCCTTGTGTGCAACTGAGAATCTTCTTCTGCTCGACGAACCGGTAACTGGCCTTGATCCAGTCGCGACGGCTCAGTTCTATCAGATGATACAGCATTTAAATGAAAATGGTGTGGCAGTGATCATGATATCACATGATCTGAGGGCAATAGATTGCGCAAGACATGTACTTCATATGCATCATGGAGGTTCGTTCTGGGGTAGCAGAGATGGATATAAGAACAGCAGATATTGGGATATCATTTCGGTAGAATATGAGAAAGGCGGTGAGCAGAGTGCAGATAATTGATAAATTAATTTTCTATATGCAGTACCCATTTGTCAGGTATGCGCTTATTGTTGGAGTTCTTATAGCTTTGTGTTCGTCACTTTTTGGTGCAACATTGGTTCTTAAAAGATTTTCATTTATTGGTGATGGTCTTTCTCATGTAGCATTTGGTGCAATGGCAATAGGATCAGTCCTGAAACTGACAAATAACACGGTCATAGTAATGCCTGTGACTGTGGCTGCTGCAATCCTCATACTTATGTCAGGGCAAAATGCAAAACTTAAGGGCGATGCAGCTATAGCTATGATGTCTGTCGGAGCCCTTGCCATGGGTTATCTGATAATGAATGTGTTCTCCACGTCAGCAAATGTATCAGGTGATGTGTGCTCTACGTTGTTTGGTTCAACATCCATACTAACATTGACTATGGGAGAGGTGTGGCTGTGTATAGTGATGTCAATATGTGTAATAGCGTTTTTCTGTTTGTTCTATAACAGGATATTTGCGGTCACTTTTGATGAGAACTTTACAAGAGCAATAGGGAAAAATGCAGGGGCATATAATCTGGCTCTAGCTGTGATAATCGCAGTGATAATAGTGCTTGCAATGAATCTGGTGGGCTCCCTGCTCATCACGGCGCTTCTGGTATTTCCTGCTCTATCTGCGATGAGAGTCATGTACAGCTTTAGATTGGTAGTAATTTATTCGGCCATACTTTCGGTTGTAGGAACTTTGGCTGGAATGCTGGTGTCCATACTATTTTCGACACCGGTGGGTTCTACGATAGTTGCGTGTGATATGGTTTTGTTTGCGCTTAACTGTTTTGTTGGAAGAGTGTTGAGGAGGTAGGAGTATGAGTAAAAAGCTAAATACAAGAATAGCTAAAATTGGATATAATATTAAGCGAATCATGGCGCTGATATTGGTGCTGGGGGTGATCCTTACGGTTACAGGCTGTAGTGGTGGGGATTCTCAGACTATGGGCAGCAGGTTAAATACAGAGAATGCAGTGGATAAGGTGCTTAATCAGCAAACAGACAGTGTTTATCAGGAAGAAGATAGAAAGTCGGAGACGGAGCCCACAACAGATACGGGGACTACAACGGAGACGGAGCCCACAACAGATACGGAGACTACAACAGATACGGGGGCTAAGACAGAGACGGAAACCACGACAGAGACAGAATCCACATCTGCAACGGAACCGACATCAGAACCGACATATGGACAGGTCATGAATGGTGACAGCTCAGTTATAGCGCAATACAAGTCTGAGGGCGTGGATGTGGACCTCACTCTTATGGGAAAAGATCTTATATATGCAACTGTATATCAGATGATGTCGAAGCCTGAGGAATATGAGGGCAAGACGATAAGAATAGAAGGAAAGTATTATGCATCCTATTATCCTATAACAGACAAATATTATAATTACTGCCTTATAGCCGATGCTCTGGCATGCTGCAGTCAGGGGCTTGAATTTGAACTCGGTGGAGATGCCGTGTATCCAGATGATTACCCGGCAGATCAGAGTGAGGTGGTCGTGACGGGAGTATTTGAAACCTACACAGAAGAAGCTGGACAGACCTTTTATTACTGCAGGCTGAAAGATGCCAAATATGAATTGGTATCGGAAGACGATCAGTAGAATATAAACAGCATAATGTTATGTAGAATCCGGGCAGATTAAAAATGTCCGGATTTTTTGTGCCCTTCAGCCGGGAAAATTAGTGTATGACATGATGGCGATTTTAGATAAAATAGGATTGAAAGCGGAGCTAAATATGGCAAAATGTCGCAAGTATACTAAATAACATTAAAAATAGCTAAAAAACGATAAAAATACTTAAAAATAGTTTGATATATTGTAAAAACTATGCTAATTTTGAATAAAGAGAATTAATGAAACCAGAAGGGAAGTGATGAAGTGAAAGAGAAATACAAAGGCGTACAAAAACTCACAGATAATCCGTTCCTCAACCTTTATCATATAGATGCGGTTGACATGGCAGGAAAAGACTTCAATTATTACTTTGCTTCAAGAAATAAAGAAAACAATATAAAGATGAAAACCCATGATGTAAGACCGGAGGGCATAGTCATATATGGCGTGACGACTGAGAATGAGCCAAAGCTTGTACTCATAAAGCAGTACAGATATCCGCTTGATGCGTACATATATGAACTTCCTGCGGGACTTGTGGATGGAGATGAGACTCCTGCACAGGCGGCGGTCAGAGAGATGAAGGAAGAGACTGGGCTTTCCCTTGAAGTATATGAGGGCGGGGCAGAGCTCTACAGAAGACCGTTCTATATGGGACCGGGATTTACAGATGAGATGAGCTGCGCAGTATTTGGCACGGTGGCAGGCACTCCTAATCTTGACAGCAAGGAGAGTACGGAGGACATTCAGGTCATACTGGCAGACCGCGCTGAGGTCAGGAGGATCTTGACAGAGGAACAGGTATCCCTCAGGGGAGCATACCTCATGACACATTTTCTCTCGGATGGAGATCCGCTGGGATTTCTTAAAAGTTAGAAGACGTCGCATAAAAGGAGAAGTTTAAAATGAGTTACAGAGACACATATGATTTTTGGATGACAGATGATTATTTCGATGATGATACAAAGAAAGAACTTGCAGCTATAGCTGGCGATGACGCTGAGATCGAAGACAGATTCTACCGTGATCTCGTATTTGGAACTGGTGGACTACGCGGGGTTATCGGGGCCGGAACAAACAGAATGAATTTCTACACTGTTCGTAAGGCAACGCAGGGACTTGCAAACTATATAGTAAAGCAGAATGCCCAGGAGAAGGGCGTAGCAATAGCATATGATTCAAGAAAGTATTCACCGGAGTTTGCCGCTGAGGCTGCTCTCTGCCTGTGTGCAAATGGAATCAAGGCTTATCTTTTTGAGTCGCTCAGACCTACACCGGAGCTTTCGTATGCAGTCAGAAAACTTGGATGCACAGCCGGCATCGTTATAACAGCAAGTCACAACCCACCTGAGTACAATGGTTATAAGGTGTACTGGGAGGATGGCGCACAGATCACGGCGCCAAAAGACAGAGAGATCATTGCAGAAGTCAAGGCTGTGACAGATTTCCACGCAGTAAAGACTATGGATAGGCAAGAAGCCTTAGATAAGGGACTTCTCGCCATCATAGGTGCAGAGATAGATGACGCATATATGGAGGAACTCAAGAAGCAGATCATCCATCCGGAGATCATCAGGGAACAGTCGGAGAATATCAAAATCGTGTACACACCGTTCCACGGAACAGGTCTTGTGCCTGTAAAGAGAGTTCTGTCCGAGCTTGGTTTCAAGAACGTATACATTGTTCCTGAGCAGGAGCTTCCAGATCCTGAGTTCACAACACTTGAGTATCCAAATCCGGAGGATCCAAAGGCATTTGAGCTTGCACTTAAGCTGGCAAAGGAGAAAAATGCGGACATAGTACTTGCGACAGACCCGGACGCCGACCGTCTTGGAATATACGCGCTCGATACAAAGACTGGCAGATACATGCCATTTACAGGAAATATGTCAGGACTTATAATCGCCGAGTATCAGTTCAGAGAGAGGGCAAAATGCGGTCTTATGCCGAAGAATCCGGCGATGGTCAAGACTATTGTGACCACAAATATGGCTGACCCTTTGGCGGCAGATTACAATGTAAATCTCATCGAGGTTCTCACAGGCTTTAAGTTCATCGGCGAACAGATAAAATTCTTCGAGCAGAATAACTCATACAATTTTGTGATGGGGATGGAGGAGAGTTACGGATGCCTGGTTGGAACATATGCCAGAGACAAGGATGCCCCCGTTGCGGTTATGTGTCTTTGTGAGGCTGCCGCATACTGCAAGAGTCAAGGAATCACTCTGTGGGATCACATGCTCGATCTCTATGAGAAGTACGGATATTACAAAGAAGGGCTTTATACTATCACTCTCAAGGGCGTTACAGGTGCGGAGAAGATAAGAAAGATCATGTCTTCACTTAGATCAGAGTCCATCACTCAGATAGATACACTCAAGGTTCTCAAGGTTCGTGATTACGAGAAGAATACTATCACAGATCTTGCCACAGGAGAGGTTACAGCGTCAGGACTACCACAGTCCAACGTTCTCTATTATGACCTTGAGGATGGCGCGTGGGCATGCGTACGTCCGTCAGGTACGGAGCCAAAGATCAAACTTTACTATGGAATCAAGGGAATAAGCCTTGAGGATGCCGATGCAAAGCTAGAGTCTCTTCAGGCTGCACTTGTTGAGAAGCTCAATAAGCTTGCAGAATAATTGCGGAGTAATTTGCTGGGTAATTGATAACGATAAAATTATCGCAGAGAGCGATGTTTTTCAGGAAAAGATACAAAATTATCCCGAAACAGCGAAAAAGGTAAGACGAGAGATAAAATGCAGGGGAATTATCCTGAGACAGATAAAACAAATAAAAAAAGTAAAAAATTCTCCTCAGACAGTACAAAAATGCTGTCTGGGGAGAATTTTTTGTACTGCGCAACAAAGTGATATAAAACGCAAGATTAAATATTGAAATTAAAAACACATTAATCTAATATTAAATTAAGTAAAATTAGCTAAAAAGAAACTAAACATAATATGAAAAAACGAGTCGGTCAGACAGTGTTTTGCGACAAAAACGGTATAAGACAAGCAAAAGACAAGAGAATGTGCGTTGAATATACATCGGTATAACAGGGATTAGTAGTTTGGAAAAAAGGGGGATCTAAGTATGGATGCAGAACAGAAATATGAGATGTGGCTTGGCAGTGACCAGGTTGACGAGTACACAAAGAAAGAGCTTATCAGTATCAGAGATAATGCAGAAGAGATTGAGGACAGATTCTATACAAATCTGGAATTTGGAACAGGCGGACTTCGAGGTGTGATGGGAGCGGGAACAAACCGCATGAACATATATACAGTTCGTATGGCGACACAGGGAATAGCAAATTATCTGGCAAAACTCGGAATATCAGAGCCGTCGGCAGCTATAGCGTTTGACAACAGAAACAATGCTTCGCTGTATGCGCTTGAAACTGCTCTCTGCCTGTGCGCAAATGGTGTGAAGGTGTATCTGTTTGATGCGCTCCGCCCGACACCGGAGCTTTCATTTGCAGTGAGACATCTGCACTGCAATATCGGAGTGAATATAACAGCAAGCCACAATCCGAAGGAGTACAACGGATATAAGGTGTACTGGGATGACGGGGTCCAGATCGTATCTCCACAGGATAAGGAGATCATTGCAGAGGTCAACAAGATAGAAGATTTCTCCATGGTTAAGACTATGGACAAGGACGCTGCAATAGATGCAGGACTGCTACATGTGATCGGTCAGGAGATCGATGACGCATATATAGGAGAGCTTCACAAGCTTGTCATGAATCCGGAGGAGATCCAGAAGGCTGGAGATCTGAAGATCGTATATTCTCCGCTTCACGGAACAGGCCTTAAGCCTGTTACAAGAGTTCTCAGCGAACTTGGTTTCAAGGATGTACATGTCGTTGAGGAGCAGGCTGTTCAAGATGGTAATTTCCCAACTGTAAAGTCCCCAAATCCTGAGGGCGCAGAGGCGTATGCCCTGAGTCTTGAGCTGGCGAAGAAGGTCGGCGGCGAGCTGATACTCGTCACAGACCCTGATGCGGATAGGCTTGGGATGTATGGATACGACAGCAAGAATAATGAATATAAAGAATTTACGGGCAATATGTTCGGTGCAATCCTCTGTGATTACGTGCTGATGCAGAGATCCCAGAGCGACAGACTGCCTGAGAATCCGGCGATTGTAACTACGGTTGTTATCACCAATATGGTCAAGGAGATATGTAAGAAGTACAACACCTTCTGTGACTGCAACAACCTGATCGGATTTAAGAATATAGCATCGAGAATGAGGGCTTATGAGCAGACAGGTGAACACAATTATGTGTTCGGGCTTGAGGATACATTTGGCTGTCTGCCTGGCACATATGCAAGAGACAAGGACTCGGTCGGAACACTGATGCTTCTCTGCGAGGCGGCGGCATACTACAAGAATCGTGGCATGACTCTGTGGGACAGAATGGTTGAGCTGTGGCAGGAATATGGTTACTACAAGGAGAAGGTTCAGACCATGAAGTTCGATGGACGTGAGGGCGCTGCAAAGATACAATCCATGATACAGACCCTGAGAGATAATCCGGTACAGAAGGTTGGAACTTATAGCGTGGAGAAGATATACGACTACAAGCTTGGAACAGAGACAGACGCTGCAACAGGCAAATCCGAAGCGGCAGTTCTTCCAAAGTCCAACATGATATATTACCAGCTTGCGGATGGCGCGTGGTTCCTTGTGAGACCATCAGGTACAGAGCCAAAGATCAAGTTCTACCTCGGGGTAAAGGGAAGCTCTCAGGAGGATGCGGCAGAGCAGCTTGACGAGCTTGCAGCAAATGTGAAGGCGATGTTCTCGTAAAACGGAACAATAGGAAAGAAATGGAATGCCTGGGAAGAAACGGAGCGACTGGGAAGAAATGGAACGACTGTGAAGAGACGGAATGCCTGGGAAGGAACGGAATGACTAGCAAGCAAATGTCGGCAGAAAAAAGATTTGAAGATTGTGGACGCAGCTAAAAATAATTACAAGGTGGAGGTAATAGAAATGGGTTACATGGACGAATACAAGTTCTGGCTTGAGTCAGACTGCTTTGATGAGAAGACCAAGGAAGAACTTAGAAGTATCGCAGATGATGACAAAGAGATCCAGGACAGATTCTACAAGAATCTGAAGTTTGGAACCGGAGGAATGCGCGGAATCATGGGTGCCGGAACCAATAGAATGAATATATACACAGTTACAAAGGCAACACAGGGCCTTGCAGATTACATACTTGAGGTTGGTCCTGAGGCTGCAAAGAGAGGCGTTGTCATAGCGCATGATTGTCGAAATATGTCAGCGGAGTTCACGGAGGCTTCAGCTCTGTGTCTCAATGCAAATGGCATAAAGACCTATGTGTTTGATGCACTGCGCCCTACTCCTGAACTGTCATTTGCAGTGAGAGAGCTTGGATGTATAGCCGGAATCGTGGTAACAGCAAGCCACAATCCGCCAGAGTACAATGGTTACAAGGTGTACTGGGAGGATGGCAGTCAGATCGTGTCACCACAGGATCAGGATATCCTGAAGCATGTGGCGGATGTTGAGAGATATGAGGATGTAAAGACCATGGACAAGGATAAGGCGATTGCAGACGGTCTGTTCTGTATGGTCCCTGCAAGTGTTGATGAGAACTACTATCAGGCTCTTATACAGCAGACTATCCACGGCGACATTATTCCGAAGGTTGCAGACGATATCAAGATAGTATACACACCACTTCACGGCACAGGAAATGTTCCTGTAAGGGAAGTACTCAAGAGACTTGGTTTCAAACATGTATATGTTGTAGAGGAACAGACTGTTCCTGACGGAGACTTCAGTACAGTCAAGTCGCCAAATCCAGAGGAGCCATCAGCGTTTGCGATGGGAATAGACCTGGCAAAGCAGGTGGATGCGGACGTTATCATGGCGACAGACCCTGATGCAGACAGACTTGGAATATATGTCAAGGACAGCACAGGAATCTGGAAAGACACAGAATTTGCAGATGATCCTGCATATCCATATGTCCGCTTCAATGCCAATATGACAGGAGCACTGATAGCAGAATATGTCTGCCGTGAGCAGAAGGCGGTCGGTAAGCTGCCAGCAAATGGTGCCATCTGTAACACAGTTGTCAGCACCAATCTTACAAAGGCGATAGCAGAGAATTATAATCTGAAATATATAGAGACACTCACCGGATTCAAGTACATAGGTGAGCAGATTCTTCTCTTTGAGAAGAACAACACATACAAGTTCATCTTCGGAATGGAGGAGAGCTTTGGATGTTTAGTAGGAGACTACACTCGTGACAAGGACGCTTGCGCAGCCGTTGTCATTTTATGTGAAATAGCAGCGTTTTACAAGCTGCAGGGAGAAACCATCTGTAATGCCATGGAAGAGGTTTACCGCAAATATGGCTATTACTTTGAAGGTGCGTTTGGGATAACTCTAAAGGGTGTAGATGGTGCAGCACAGATTAAGGAGATGATGGAGAACTTCAGAAACCATCCACTTACGACCTTTGCAGGTATCAAAGTAACCGGCATGAGGGATTATGTGAGCGGAATCCGCAAGCCGCTTGATGGTGAAGAAGAGAACATGGGTCTTCCGAAGTCAAACGTGCTGTACTATGAGCTGGAAAATAATGCATGGTTCGCGGTTAGACCTTCTGGAAATGAACCAAAGATCAAATTCTACTTTGGCGTGAATGAAAACAGCCTAAAAAATGCAATGTCAAAGATAGATGAGATGAAAGCATGTGTGCAGGAACTTGTTAAATAGACAATCACAAAATATGGCAGAGTTAACTGCTGAAAAAATAAAAAACATTCCTTCCATATACTACAAAATTTAACATGTAAATGCACTTTCCAGCCAATGCGCTGAACAAGAGGGATCTCGGCCTTGAGGCTGAGGTCCCTTTTGCATAAAAAGAAGGCAGGAGATCTGGAACTTCATGGGCTGGGTAATCGGCTAGATAACCGAACACTGTTATATGTAGCAAAGTAAAATATGGCTAAAAATACTGAAAAGTTGTTTAAAGATTAACTAAAAAATGTTACAATGTATAAAGTAACTGCAGTGTGCGGAAAACGCAGATAAGAGTAGTATAGGAGATCGTATGCCAGGAAAAGAAAGCGTAAATGAGAATTTAACAGAAAATTCAAAAGAAAACGAAAAGAAGATAAAAAGCATCGCAGGACATATCATCGATGAGAAAATCGATGAAAAGGAGAAGCGGGAACCCGAAAGCGTCCTGGATGTGGATGAGCATATGTCTGAGAAGCAGAAGCTCAGTCTTATGAACAAACAGCAGAAAAAGGAATACATATTGGAATATTATGCCCCGAAGGCTCTATTTGCACTTGTTGTTGTGGGTATAGTTGTATTCCTCATCGTAAAACATTTCACGGCGGGATATGCTGCACTCAACATCCTTGCGGTTAACACTACACAACAGGATT
>USSH01000014.1 GCA_900557435.1 uncultured Coprococcus sp.
GAGTTATTTTAATTTGGTAACAAAAAATGCCGTATTTATGCGGTCTGTGGCGTTTCGCAAACGCCTAGAATATACTATTATTAGGAGGAGTTTTTCATAATGAACCAACAAAAAGACATTATAAGAGATGCCAGGGTTTTGGGTACGCCGAAAATGCTGCTGCTTGGTCTGCAGCATATGTTCGCTATGTTCGGAGCGACAATTCTTGTACCGATTCTGGTAAACAGCTATTTTCAGAGTACCTCACAGGTATTGTCCGTACAGGTGACATTGTTCTGTGCAGGATTCGGTACCTTGTTTTTCCATCTGTGTACCAAATTTAAGGTTCCTGCTTTTCTGGGATCTTCATTTGCTTTTCTGGGAGGCTTTTCCAGCGTTGCGGCACTGGATACCGGGATATTTGCCAATATGGCAGATAAAGAAAAACTGCAGTATGCGTGTGGCGGAATTGTTGTGGCAGGATTGTTGTATCTGATCCTTGCACTGATCATCCGGTGCGTTGGCGTAAAACGTGTGATGCGTTTTCTTCCACCGGTGGTAACCGGCCCGATCATTATCTGTATCGGACTGAGCCTTGCACCGTCTGCGGTCAGCAATGCATCCACAAACTGGCTCATTGCAATTGTGGCACTGGCGGTCATCATTATTTTCAATATCTGGGGAAAAGGAATGTTCAAGATTATTCCGATTCTTCTCGGTGTAGTGATTTCGTATGTGTTCGCACTGGTTCTGCAGGGACTTGGTTTTACGAATCCGGACGGATCTGTTATTTTAAATTTTTCCGGCGTTTCCTCGGCGACTGTTGTCGGACTTCCACCGTTTATCCTGCCGAAATTTAATCTTACAGCGATTCTTATCATGGCACCGATCGCCATTGCGACCATGATGGAGCATATCGGAGATATTTCCGCGATTTCTGCAACGGTAGGACAGAACTTTATTGAGGACCCGGGATTGCATCGTACCCTGATCGGTGATGGAATTGCAACTTCCATTTCTGCAATGATCGGAGGACCGGCAAATACAACCTATGGAGAGAACACAGGCGTTCTGGAGTTGTCCCGTGTACATGATCCGAAGGTTGTCCGTCTTGCGGCATGTTATGCGATCGTTTTAAGTTTTATCCCGAAAGTAGCAGAGATTATTGCTTCGATGCCGGCATCCATTATTGGCGGTGTCAGCTTTATTCTTTACGGTATGATTTCTGCTATCGGTGTAAGAAATGTGGTTGAAAACCATGTGGATTTCACCAAGTCCAGAAACCTCATTATTGCAGGTGTGATCTTAGTTTCCGGTCTCGGATTCTCAGATGGACTGACCTTTACGATCGGAAGCACTTCCATTACCCTGACATCCCTTGCCATCGCAGCGATTGCCGGAATCGTGCTCAATGCGATTCTGCCGGGAAATGATTATGCATTTGGAAAAGACCCGGAAGGAGATGCATCTCGCGGTGTGGATCTGCGTCCGCATGAGCTGGAGCAGGAACTGAAAAATCAGAAATAGAATGTTTATCCAAGAAGTGCAATGCCAAAGACGGCCAGGACGAGATTTTTGACCAGCCAGTTGAGCAGTACAATGGCAAGCGCGATCCACAGATAAATATCACGATAATGCATCCCGATGGCAAAACGTCCGCGGGATGCTTTTTCTATGGTCTGGGACAGCATAAACCAGCCGAAAAAGACAGCGGTATACACAACAATCGGATGGTAAAAGAAAGAGCGCACAATATGTCCGTGCAGCAGGGCATGAATTGCGCGTGTGCCGCCGCATCCGGGGCAGTAGTACCCGGTCAGATTGTGCAGGACACAGCCATCCGGAGGAAATATCCACAGGAAATAACCGTTTTTCCATGCAAGCCCGAGCACGAATGCGAGAATAAGACACACCCAGCCGATGATATAAAAAGAAAAATCTAAAGTTTTGTCCGTGCGTAATATATTTAAAATCTTCATGGAAATTATGTTAGCAAATGAATGGGAAAAAGTCCAGCCGGTGTTGACATTTTCGGACAATGTGAATATAATAACGGTGAAAAATAAAGAAGGAATTCTTCGGGGCAGGGTGCTGCGGATGACGCATATTCCCGACCGACGGTATAGTCCGTGAACTGCTTTTTGCAGCCGAACCGGTGAGATTCCGGTACCGACAGTATAGTCTGGATGAGAGAAGAAAAAGTGCAAATTAATGTTTGCATTGTTGACTGTATGCTAGAAAAAGAACCCCGATAGAGAAATCTATCGGTTTTTTATTTTCTGATCATATATGCAGGCAACACTCCTCTGGAATTCCATTGATTCTGAAAGGAGAGTTCGTATGAGTGAACAGACAAAGACAGCAGTAAAACAGGGAGGCATGAATACAAAAGTACGCTATATTACGGTTACGGCGATGCTTTCTGCCGTAGCGTTCGTGCTTATGTATCTGGAGATTGCCATTCCGATCATGCCATCATTTATCAAATTTGATTTTTCGGATCTGCCGGCACTACTTGGAAGCTTTGCGCTCGGACCAGTGTGTGGGGTATTGATCTGTCTGATCAAGAACGTTCTCCATCTGGCATTTTCAAACAGTATGTTTGTTGGAGAACTTTCCAATTTTATTCTCGGAGCCGTGTTTGTGGCAATTGCAGGTAATATCTACAAACATAAAAAGACCAAAAAGAGTGCAGTAGTCAGTGGTCTGGTTGCAGCATTGGTCATGGGAATAGTCAGTGTGTTTTCCAATTATTTTGTGGTTTACCCGGTATATTACAAGGCTGGTATGGCAGAGGAAGCCATCCTGCAGATGTATCAGGCAATTGCACCATCCATGAAAAGCGTATTGCAGTGCCTGATCTGCTTTAATCTTCCATTTACAATTGTAAAAGGACTGATTGCAGTTGTCATCTGTATGCTGATTTACAAACCGTTATCTCCAGTTTTAAAGGGACGTTTAAGTGAATGACATCGCCTCTGGTGAGTCTTCATGGTGGCTGTGCTTATTAGCATGGCCACTTTTAATGTTAAGGAGAGTTAAAAGAGAACATGATAAAACTCCTCATTGCCATAACACCCAATATACAGTAAAATAATAACAAATCCGTAAGACACAAGGAGTAACAGTTATCATGCAGTTTAAAGAGAACACTGGAAATTAAGGCAGGTCATAAGCGTAGGGTAATCGATGTCACAGATATCCTATATATTAAGGCATCGGTGAATGACTGTTACATTCATGTGACAAGCGGAAGCGTATATAAGACCAGAAGCACCTTAGAGGCAATGGAGGCACAGGTCGGGGAATATTTTCTGAAAGTACACCGTACCTATCTGGTGTGTATCATGGCAATCCATGCATTGGAAGATACGCTGACACTTATCAACGGAGAAGAGTTAAACTACGCAACCCGCAGGAAAAAAGAAATCCTTGCCCAGCTGCAGGAAAAGCAGAAAAAACTGATTGAGGGCTTTGCCATGCCGAATACACCAAAGACACCGGAAGAGTATCATGCGTTTTATCGGAGCTTTGATCAGATGCCATTTGCCTTTACGGATATAGAGATGGTATTCAATGAGGACAGGCATGCAGTGGACTGGATCTTCCGCTATGGTAATGAGAAGCTGGCAGAGGTGGAGCATGTACCATTGACCGGACTGATCGGGAATACCTTCGGCAGTATCTTCTCCAATATGGACGATAAATGGCTGTGTACCTACGAACGGGCAACGCTGTATGGAGAACATCTTGAGATTATGGCTTACAGTCCGGAGATAGATACCGAACTTAAGATTATCTGTTTCCCGACATTTCCGGGACACTGCGGATGCATGTTATTCCCATTGGATGAGATACACTGTGCACAAAAACAGGATGAGCTGTCGCAGATATGGAAGGATTACCTGTTAACGCAGGAATAAATGCTGTGACGAACTGAATAAATGGACTAAAAATGCCGTTTCATCACGAAAAAAGTGGTGGGATGGCATTTTTTAGAGAAAGATAATAATATTTTTACTGAATATTTTAGCCTTTTTAGGCTATAATTTTCAATGACAACTTGAAAGTCTGATAGATAACATATATAATATTGAATGAAAAAGCCTAAATAGGCAGAAATTTTCAGTGAAATGGAGTGGGCTTTATGGAAATTAAGCGTGATAGTTACCTTGAGCAGTTGATTTCATATCGTTTTGACGGCTTAGTAAAAGTAATTACCGGTATAAGAAGATGTGGTAAATCCTATCTTCTTAAAAATATATACCGAGATTATTTAATTGAAAATGGTGTAAAAGAAGAACAGATTATTACGATTGAGCTTGACCTTGCAAAGGACATTAAATATCGTAATCCGCTAATTCTTTCATCGTATGTAAGAGAAAAAGTGGAAAAGAGTAAAGAAGAGTATTATCTTTTCGTTGATGAAATTCAAATGTCTGATGAGGTGGCTAATCCATATAATCCGGACGGTAAGAAAATTACTTTTTACGATGCTCTTAATGATTTGAGAGGTTTATCGAATTTAGATGTTTATGTAACAGGAAGCAATTCAAAAATGCTTTCCAGTGACATCCTTACTGAGTTTAGAGGACGAAGTGATGAAATAAGAGTACACCCACTTAGTTTTGCGGAATATTACTCTGCTGTTGGTGGGGATAAAAATGAAGCATTTGATGAATACGCATTTTATGGTGGTATGCCACTGATCCTGTCAAGACCTAATGATACGGCTAAGATGAATTATCTAAAATCACTTTTCTCAGAAGTGTATATTAAGGACATTGTTGAACGTAAGAGAATTGAAAGGCAAGATGTTCTGGAGCAGATTTTAGATTTGCTTTGTTCGTCGGTAGGCTCATTAACAAATCCAACTAAAATTGCAAACACTCTGAAGTCGAAACAAGTGGGCGGTGCGTCTGCCAACACGATTCGGGCATATATCGGACATTTGGAAGATGCGTTCCTTTTTTCTGAAAGTAAGCGATATGATGTAAAAGGAAAATCCTATTTTGACTCGCCAAATAAATATTATTGCGAAGATATTGGACTTAGAAATGCAAGAATAGGTTTCCGTCAGCAGGAAATGACGCATATAATGGAGAATATCATATATAATGAGTTGAATATCAGGCAGTTTTCCGTTGATGTTGGTGTTGTTTATGCAAGGACGCTCAATGAAAAAGGCAATTCAATTCGTACTCCAAGGGAAATTGATTTTGTCGTAAATTCAGGAGGAAAACGAACCTATATCCAGTCGGCGTATGCAATGCCTACTGATGAAAAAGCAGAAGTAGAACTCAGACCATTTACGCTTACAGGAGATTCTTTCCCTAAAATTGTTGTAAGGAAAGATATTGGAAAGCGTTGGTATGATGATAACGGCATTTTGAATATCAACGTGATTGATTTCCTTTTGGATAAGGAGTTTATCTAAAAAGAGCATAGAATATTTGAAAATGGGCAGAGTCGATTTTTTAGATTCTGCCCATATCTGCATTATAGAGGCGCAGACTCAGCTGCGTACCTGCCTTGGTGTTATACCATATTTCCTTTTGAACATCCGGTTGAAATTCGACAGATTTGAGAATCCGCATTTCTGTGAGATTTCAAGAATCGAATCATTGGTCGATGTGAGCATTGCACGTGCTTCTGTGACACGGAAGTCATTCACATATGAGATAAAGCTCATTCCGGTATGGATCTTAAAAAATTTCATAAAATGCGATGGACTATAGTGGCAGAAATCTGCAATTTCTTCGATGGATATATCTTCATAATAATGTGTGGAGATATACCGGATGATACTTTTCAATTTCTCTTCATGCTTATCGCTTTGCGTCGTCTCGTTTACTTTTGGCGGGTGCGTAATCAGCAGGTATATAATCTGGATAAGCCCACCCTTGATAAAAAGCTGATACGCATAGTCTCTTTCATCACTTTTTTCATCTAATAAATCAATAATATTACTGATTTCCGTGTATAACGTGTGTCCGGGTGTCAGATAATGACGAATCTGGATATCTCCGTTAAAAAAAGGATCGATAAATTTTTGCTGCGTCACGTCATCTGCACCAAAGGCAAGAAAGTGCTTTGAAAAAAGTATATTTTCATATTCCATCGTTGAATTTTGTTTACCTTCAATGGAATGAAGCATTCCGGGAAGAACGATGACAATATCCCCGGATGAAACCTTATATCTCTGAAAATTGAGGGTAACGTATCCGCGTCCCTTCTTGATAACTATCATTTCGAACTCGTCGTGCCAGTGAACCGGTACACTTGCAAAATCCATCGGAATCGAACATATATAGGTGTTATATTGATATTCATTTTCAAAGTGAATCTTGTTTTCGTTTAATTCGATATTAGACACAGAGTCCGGATTTATAATCTCTTTCATGGCAAACACCCTCCTGATTGATAGAATAGTATCATATTATGATACTATTCTGCAAGAGAAACGTTTCCAATTCGTGATATTGTATTATTATAAAAGAGCGTATAAAAGCTCAAGTGAAAACGAAAGGGGTATACGATGAAGGTAAAACAGGAACTTGAAAAACTGCTAGGAAAAGAAATTGCACAAAGCAGCAATGAAGAAGTATATTATGCATTGCTCAACCTGACAAAGCAGTTAGCAGATGACCGACGCATGGAAGAGACGAAAAAGAAGATTTATTATGTATCGGCAGAATTTCTGATTGGAAAGCTGCTCTCAAATAACATGATCAATCTTGGAATCTATGAGGACGTCAAAAAAGTGCTTGCTGAAAGCGGAAAGACACTTGCGGAGATTGAGGAGATTGAGGTAGAGCCGTCTCTTGGAAACGGCGGTCTGGGGCGACTTGCTGCATGTTTCCTTGATTCAATCGCAACACTTGGATTATCGGGTGCGGGTATTGGATTGAATTATCACCTTGGCTTGTTTAAGCAGGTGTTCGAAGACAGAATGCAGAAAGAGCAGATTAATCCATGGATCAAGGATCAAAGCTGGCTTAGAAAAACAGATGTGACATACCCTGTTACATTTGGAAAATGCACGGTGCAGTCGAGATTGTATGAGATTGATGTAACAGGTTACAATAACCGTACCAACAAATTATGCTTATTCGATGTAGAAACGGTGGATGAATCCATCGTAGATGCAAATCATCAGTTTGATAAAACAGACATAGAGAAGAACCTGACATTGTTCTTATATCCGGATGACAGCGACGAAGATGGAAGAAAGCTTCGTATCTACCAGCAGTATTTCATGGTAAGCAATGCAGCAAGACTTATTATCGATGAGTGTAAGGCGAAGGGAAGTAACCTTTATGATTTGTTCGACTATGCAGTAATCCAGATCAACGACACACATCCAACCATGATCATACCTGAGTTGATTCGTCTGCTTGTAGCAGAAGGGATGAACATGGATGCGGCAATCTATGTTGTAAGTAAGACCTGCGCATATACAAACCATACAATTTTGGCTGAGGCGCTTGAGAAATGGCCTAGACATTATCTGGCAGAGGTTGTTCCGCAGCTTGTCCCGATTATTGAGATTCTGGATGATAAGGTAAGAAGACGGTTCAGCGATGAGAGTGTGGCAATTATCGACCGGAATGATCTCGTTCACATGGCACACATCGATATTCATTATGGATTTAGTGTAAATGGCGTTGCGTATCTTCATACAGAGATTTTGAAGAATTCGGAGCTTAATAATTTTTACAAAATATATCCTGAAAAATTCAACAACAAGACAAACGGCATTACATTCCGCCGCTGGCTTCTCTATTGTAATGAATTGTTATCCGATACGATCACGGAGTGGATTGGGGACGGATACAAGAAAGATGCAATGGAATTAGAGAAATTGCTTGCATTTGTAAACGATGATGACAAGCTTGAAAAACTCCTTGAAATTAAGCATCAGAACAAGCTTCACGCCAAAGAATATTTCAAGGAGACACAGGAAATTGAATTAAACGAAAACTCGATTTTTGATATCCAGGTAAAGCGTCTGCATGAGTACAAGCGTCAGCAGTTAAATGTACTTTATGTGATTCATAAGTATCTGGAGATCAAAGCGGGCAAGCTGCCGACTACGCCGGTTACGGTTATATTTGGAGCAAAGGCTGCACCTGCATACACGATTGCAAAGGATATTATTCATTTGATCCTGTGCCTTCAGGAATTGGTCAACAACGATCCGGAAGTGAACCCGTATTTGAATGTAGTTATGGTTGAAAACTACAATGTTACGCTTGCAGAGAAATTAATTCCTGCCTGTGATATTTCAGAGCAGATCTCTCTTGCGTCAAAAGAGGCAAGCGGAACCGGAAATATGAAGTTTATGTTGAACGGCGCGGTTACTCTCGGAACAGAAGATGGTGCGAATGTTGAAATCCATCAGCTTGTTGGCGACGACAATATCTATATCTTTGGAGAGTCAAGTGATGCGGTGATTGAGCATTATGCGAAGGCTGACTATGTCTCAAGAACATATTATGAGAACAATCCGGTATTGAAGGAAGCCGTTGATTTTATTATCAGCGACGCGGTGATAGCACTTGGAAATGCAGAAATGCTTCATCGTTTGTATAATGAACTTCTCAACAAAGACTGGTTCATGACATTTATTGATTTCGATTCTTATGTTGATGCCAGGGAACGTGCATATAAGGAATATGAGAATCGTAAGGCGTGGGCGCAGAAGATGATGGTGAATATTGCGAAAGCAGGATTTTTCTCATCCGATCGTACAATTGCTGAATACAATAACGATATTTGGAAAATAATAAAATAGGATCCATTGATAGCAAATGCACGCAGATATTAGTGATAAGTAACAAAAAAAATTCAAAAACGCTGTGTAATTTGACTAAATAAACAAAATATTGACTTTTTTGATTGCAAAAAGTATATAAATGTTGTATCATTGACTCATGAAATGGAAACGTTACCAAAAACGATACAACAAACGTTTCCAAGGAACGTATACGTAACTATAAACAAAGCAAATGAAAAGATTAGAGGAGGAAAAAGCATGAAGAAGAAATTAGCAGTTTTAGGATTAGCTGCAACAATGATGATGTCACTGTTTGCAGGTTGTGGAGGAAAGGGAACTTCAGGAGGGAAGGATGCATCGGCTGATAAGGGTTCGGTATATTACTTGAATTTTAAGCCGGAAGCAGATGCCCAGTGGCAGGAGCTTGCCAAGATCTACGAAGAGGAGACAGGTGTAAAGGTAACCGTTGTTACAGCCGCATCCGGTCAGTATGAGACAACTCTTAAGAGTGAGATGGGTAAATCAGAATGCCCTACATTGTTCCAGGTAAATGGTCCGGTCGGCTTAGCATCGTGGAAAGATTACTGTGCAGATTTGTCTGACACAGAAGTTTACAAGCAGCTTACTTCAGAGGATTTCGCTTTGAAGGATGGCGATAAGGTAGCAGGTATCGGATATGTTATTGAGTCTTATGGTATCATCTGCAATAAGAAGCTTCTTGCGAAGGCAGGTTACTCCATGGATGACATCAAGAACTTTGCAGATTTGAAGAAGGTAGCAGAAGATATTACAGCAAGACGTGATGAGCTTGGATTTGATGCATTTACATCCGCAGGTATGGATGGTTCTTCAGACTGGAGATTTAAGACGCACCTTGCAAACCTTCCTGTATACTATGAGTATCAGGCAGACGGAATCAACAACACAAAGGCAATCAAGGGCACATACCTGGATAACTACCGTCAGATCTGGGATCTGTACATTAATAACTCAACAACAGATCCAAAGCAGCTCAGTGTTAAGACCGGTGATGATGCAGTCGCTGAGTTCGTAGCAGAAAAAGCAGTATTTTACCAGAATGGTACATGGGCATACTCAGATATAAGCTCAGTCGGAGATGAGAATCTTGGAATGCTTCCGATTTATATCGGTGCAGACGGAGAAGAGAATCAGGGACTTTGTACAGGTACAGAGAACTACTGGTGCGTAAATGCTAAGGCTTCCGAAGCAGACATCAAGGCAACAGAAGATTTCATGGCATGGCTTGCTACAGACGATACAGCACTTAAGGCAATCTGTGGTTCACAGGGTGCAATGCCATCCGGAGCAGACGGAATGGGATTTGTTACTCCATTCAAGAAGAACCTTGAGTCAACAAACCTTCTTGTAAACATCGCAAATGAGTATGTAGCAGAGGGCAAGACACCTGTAAGCTGGAACTTCACAACAATGCCATCAGAGCAGTGGAAGAACGACCTCGGATCAGCACTTACAACATATGCGGCAGATCAGACAGATGCCAACTGGGATCTTGTAAAGAGCGCATTTGTAGATGGATGGGCTAAAGAGGCTGCTGCAGCAAAGTCAAAATAAAACATATTAACAAATAAACAATAGTACACAACCCCAAAATAAAAAAACATCACAAAATAAAACCAACTTAAAATATGAATAAAGTCCTGTAAGCTGCAGGACACCAGAAAGGCTAACAGCTTTGCAAAGGCAGCTCATACCCAGAGGTGCCAGACTAGAGATGGATATGTATTCATATGCAAATATGTCTACATATCCATTTTTAGACTCAAAAGATATTGGAAAGAAAATTGATATGCAACAGAGTGGAGGTTATCAAAAAAATTATGGAGAAAACGATAAAAAGATATTGGCCGGTGTTTCTGATACCGACAATGGCTGCGTTTCTAATAGGATTTATCGTGCCATTTGCCGAGGGAATATATCTGTCCTTCTGTAAGTTCACGACCATAAGGGACGCTGAATTTGTAGGATTTCAGAATTATATAGACGCATTCAAGGACTCAACATTCCCGGATGCATTCAAGTTTACAACATTATTTGCGATTGTCACACTTGTGCTTATAAATGTTCTTGCATTTCTTGTGGCACTGGCACTTACACAGAAGATCAAAGGAACTAATATATTCAGAACGGTATTCTTTATGCCAAATCTTATAGGTGGTATCGTACTTGGATATGTATGGCAGCTTATATTTGATGCCATATTCTCAAAGTTTGACACAGCCCTGAAACTCAATGAAGTCCTCGGTTTCTGGGGATTGGTTATACTGGTGTGCTGGCAGCAGATAGGATATATGATGATCGTTTATATTGCAGGACTTCAGGCAATTCCTGAAGACATTCAGGAAGCAGCCATGATTGATGGTGCAAATAGAACACAGAGACTTTTCAGAGTTACGATCCCGAACATGATGCCATCCATAACTATATGTACATTCCTCACAATAACCAACTCATTCAAACTGTTTGACCAGAACCTGGCACTCACAGGAGGCGAGCCTCTTCATAAGACAGAGATGCTTGCGCTCAATATATATGAGACGTTTTATGGAAGAGTAGGATATGAGGGAGTAGGTCAGGCCAAGGCAGTCATATTCTTTATACTGGTAGTAGCGATAGGACTCATACAGCTTAGGCTTACAAGATCAAAGGAGGTGCAGCAGTAATGGCGAAGATACAGAAAACAGCAAATACAGCGGATAAAAAGCCTGTATACAGAGTTAAAGAAAAACCAACGTTGATGGGAATTCTGGCTACTTTATTCTTTACCATTATTTCCATAATATTTGTTTCACCGATAATAATTGTAATTATAAACTCTTTGAAAGCCAAGACGTTTATCAGTCTGGAGACATTTGAACTGCCAAATGAGCACAGCTACATAGGCCTGGACAATTATAAAACGGCTATAACACAGTATGATTTCATTAAGGCAGTGGGCTGGACAGTTTTGATAACGGTTCTCTCAGTAGCGGCAATTCTGCTGTTCTGCTCTATGACAGCCTGGTATATAACCAGAGTCAAGAATATAGCGACAAAGATCATATATCTGCTCTGCGTGTTCTCTATGGTAATACCTTTCCAGATGGTTATGTTTACTTTGGCTGGAACTGCGGATGCACTTCACCTTACTACTCCATGGGGAATCGTGATCGTGTATCTTGGATTTGGAACAGGTCTTGCAGTATTTATGTTCTGCGGATTTATCAAGTCAATTCCTTTGGAGGTCGAGGAGGCTGCGATGATAGATGGATGTACGCCGCTCAAGACATTTTTCAGGGTTGTTATCCCTATTATGAAACCTACTTACATATCTGTAGGAATACTTGAGGCTATGTGGATATGGAATGATTTCCTTCTGCCATATCTGGTACTCGACATCAAGAAATACAAGACGATATCTATAGTTGTCCAGTATATGAAGGGCAGCTACGGAAGAGTAGATATGGGAGCGATCATGGCGTGCCTTGTTATGGCTATCATTCCGGTTGTTGTATTCTACCTTTGTGCACAGAAGTACATCATCAAGGGTGTTGCAGCTGGTGCTGTAAAGGGATAGTAATATAATATTATTAAATGTAAAAAAACAGGCGGTTGTGAGATTCGCAGCCGCCTGAAATTGGTTAAAAGGAGAGATTTCAGATGGAAAGATCAGCAGGAATACTGCTTGCTATATCAAGCCTCCCGTCAAAGTATGGAATTGGCAGCTTTTCAAAAGAGGCATATCGTTTCGTTGACTGGCTTAGGTCTGCACACCAGAGCTACTGGCAGATACTTCCCATGGGTCCCACCGGGTATGGGGATTCGCCGTATCAGTCATTTTCGACATTTGCGGGCAATCCATATTTTATAGATCTTGATACACTGGTGGATCAGAGACTGCTCACAGACAGTGAGTGCAGTGAGATTGACTGGGGTGAGGATGACAGATACGTTGAATACAGCAAAATATATAATGGAAGATACAGTCTTCTCAGGAAAGCCTATGAAAGATGGAAAATGACTGACAGCATGGAGTTTTCCTTATTCATGGACGAGAACAGTGATTGGATATATGATTATTCATTATTTATGGCTGTAAAGGATTCATTTGGCGGAATTCCGTGGACAGAGTGGCCGCAGGATATAAGGAACAGACAGCCTGATGCAGTGCAGCAGATGCAGGTTACGCTTGCGGATGAGATACATTTTCAGCAGTACATGCAGTATTTGTTCTATACTCAGTGGAATGCGCTAAAGAGCTATGCCAACAAGAACCATATAAGGATCATAGGAGATATCCCAATCTATGTAGCCATGGACAGTGCAGATGTATGGGCACATCCGGAGCTTTTCAGGCTGGATGAGGACAGACGTCCATACGAGGTTGCCGGATGTCCGCCTGATGGGTTTTCGGAGACCGGACAGCTGTGGGGAAATCCAATATATGACTGGGAGCTGAACAGGCAGACCGGTTACAGCTGGTGGATAGCCAGAATGAGACACAGCTATAAGCTTTATGATGTAGTCCGGATTGACCATTTCAGAGGCTTTGATGAATATTATGCCATTCCATATGGAGAGGAAACAGCTGTGAATGGCAAGTGGAAAAAGGGTCCTGGGATGGATCTGTTTAGGAATATAGAAAAAGCACTGGGTAAGAGAGATGTCATTGCCGAGGATCTTGGTTTTGTGACTGATTCGGTCAGAAAGCTTGTGCATGATTCCGGATTTCCGGGAATGAAGGTTGTGGAGTTTGCCTTTGATGTGAGAGACACCGGGGCGGCATCTGACTATCTTCCACATAATTATATACGAAATTGTGTTGTATATACGGGAACCCATGACAATGAGACACTTATTGGCTGGTGGAGCAGCATAGATCAGAGAGCCAGAGATATGGCGCGGGATTATATGGCAGCTCATTATACACCAGACCGTCTGATCAATGTCCCATTTATCACGCTTGCTATGAGAAGTATTGCAGATCTCTGTATTATACCGATGCAGGATTATTTGGGACTAGATAATAAATCGAGGATGAATAAGCCATCCACAGTTGGCGATAACTGGAGGTGGCGAACGATATCCGATGATACGGACGATGATCTCGCAGAGGAAATAGGCAGACTTACACTGATGACCGGGAGAAGCAAGATGTGAAAAAGTACTTTTAAAAAATAAATATCGGGAAATGATAAGTAGAGTATTTTCTTGACCTCCACATAGCAAGATAATATAATTACTGGGAATAAAAGAGAAAAGTGGGATACAGCTTATGACAATAAAGGATATTGCACGTATATCAGGTTATGGTATAGGAACCGTGTCCAGAGTGATAAACAATCAGACAGGAGTCAGTGATGCAGCCAGAGAGAAGATACTCAGGGTTATAGAGGAAAGTGGGTTTGAACCAAATGTCAATGCCAAGCACCTCAAAATGGCAGCAAAATCGGCGGTTGTAGTCATCATAAAAGGAAATCAGAACATGCTGTTTGCAGATATAGTAGAGCGGATACAGAGTCTGCTTGCAGGATATGATGAAGACGTCATAGTGGAGTATATAGACGAGGATGGTGATGAGATAGAATATGCCATCAAACTGATCCGGAGTGTGAATCCGAAGGGAATCATGTTTTTGGGTGCCAATCTTGCACTTTTTGATGAGCGTGTGAAAGAGTTTGAGATCCCGGGAGTCATAATCACGACCGGTGGAGAGATTCTTGCAAATGACAACATATCCTCCATAACGATAGATGACACGGCAGCGACATACGATATGACAAGGTATCTTCTTGAAAGAGGTCACAGGCACATCGGAGTCATCGGAGGGCAGGTGTCCGAGAAACAGATAAGTTTCAATAGATATGAAGGCTGCAAGAGGGCTATAGACGAGTGGCGACATGACGACCAGGCGGAGTTTACATATATTCCGTGCAGATATTCTATAAGTGCAGGATATGAGGCCACAAAACGTCTCTTGGAAGAACACCCGGAGGTTACAGCGATCATGGCTCTAAGTGATACGATAGCGATCGGTGCCATGCGGGCGGCTGTTGATCTGGGCAAACATATTCCGGAAGAGCTGTCAGTTACAGGATTTGATGGAATAGACATGGCAGGATACTGTGTACCAAGACTTACGACAATAAAGCAGAATACAGAGATCATGGCATCGAGAAGTGTTGACATCATGCTCAAGCATATAAATTATGCAGCGGCTGGTGAACATGAGATAGTGCCATATTCCCTGATAGAGGGTGAAAGCGTTAAGAGCATCGGCTAGGATTCAGGGAAAATCTTTTTAATTAAGTTTGAATTCGCCTTATACTGGTATATTATATATCAGTATAGGGCGATTTTTTTATGAGATAAAAGTATGGGCAAGGCTCTGAGATTCGTATTTGGTAATAATTTAGGGAATAAAATGGTATAACGGGGATAATATATGAATTACATAGACAATATTGAGCTGATTACAAGACTTGTGAAATCAGGCTTTTTCGGTATAGTGGGAATATTTTTGATCGGACTTGCAATATGGATAAAGAAAAAGGAAGACCGCTGGAACTTCAAGAATATCGGTATCGGACTTTTGGTTGGCGGCGTGGCACTTTTGCTTATCGGTATATCTACGGCAGTAGATAGTCTTCAGGATGGAGGGGTAATAGCTATAGATAGGAATAATCCTGTATGGTTGATCATGGATGCGATCAAGATGCTGACATGTGTACTGATATTTGTGATAGCAGGCTGTGCTGTGAGATCAAAACGAATAAAAGAAAATGATATGTTCGATATGAAGATTGTGGGAAAGATAATAGGATATGACACCATGGCCGGCAGAACCAACATTCCGGGATACGCACATCCCACAGTGGAATATATTGATCCATACAGCGGTGAGCCGGATTCTTATGTGGTGAATCAGGATATAAACAGAAAGAAACATCCGATCGGCAGTGAGTATAGACTGCTTTACTCCAGGGAAGAGCGGAAGGCATTTGAGAAAAAGTCAAATAAGGTGTACAGGGAGATGGAGGTATTTTTTTTCGGACTGGCGGTTTTTATTTTCGTTGTGGGGATAGCAAGGCTTCTTATGAATATATAATGAATATCGAAACAAGAACGTCTATTAGTTAGGATGACGTATTTCCTAGGCTGGTTGTCGGCGGAAATCACAAAATCAATGTGTAATAATGTCATGAAATAATATTGTAATAACCGCCAGTCCTATGCTAATATAGATATGTTTGCGAAAATGACAATTTTTTATCACTTCAGGAGGAAAACAATGGGTGGATTTTTTGGAGTAGCGGCAAAAGATGACTGTGTGTTTGATCTGTTCTTTGGAATAGACTATCATTCACATCTTGGAACAAGGCGCGGAGGCATGACAGTGTATGGAGATAAGGGATTTGACAGATCTATACACAATATCGAGAATGCTCCATTTAGAACAAAGTTCGACAAAGATATGCAGAACATGAAGGGTTATTTTGGAATAGGATGTATATCCGATTATGAGCCACAGCCACTCATAGTGCGTTCACATCACGGAACATATGCCTTGACAACTGTCAGCAAGATCAACAATGTTGACGAGATATCCAAGGAGATATTTGCTCAGGGACATTCACATTTCCTTGAGATGAGCGGAGGGGATATCAACAGCACAGAGCTGGTGGCAGCCCTCATCAACCAGAAGGATAATCTGATAGATGGAATAAGATATGCGCTGGAGAAGATAGACGGTTCTCTGTCACTCCTGCTCATGAACCAGAATGGAATATATGCAGCCAGGGATATGCACGGAAGAACTCCTGTGGTTATAGGCAAGAAGGATGGTGCATTCTGTGCGTCATTTGAGAACTTTGCCTACAAGAACCTTGGCTATCATGACTATAAAGAACTCGGTCCTGGTGAGGTTGTCGTACTCACACCGTCCAACTGCGTGACGCTTGTGCAGCCGGGCAAGGACATGAAGATATGTACATTCCTGTGGGTATACTATGGTTACCCTGCAAGTTCATACGAGGGTATGAGTGTAGAGCAGATGAGATACAACTGCGGAGCCAGTATGGCAAAGAGAGATAACGTTAAGCCTGATATCGTAGCCGGAGTTCCGGATTCAGGAACAGCGCATGCAGTCGGCTATGCCAATGAGTCAGGAATACCTTTCTCAAGACCGTTCATCAAGTACACACCGACATGGCCACGTTCATTTATGCCGACTATACAGAGCCAGCGAAACCTCATAGCGAAGATGAAGCTTCTGGCAGTTGAGGATCTTATCAAGGACAAGAGCCTTCTGCTCATAGACGATTCTATCGTGCGTGGAACACAGCTCAGAGAGACAACTGAGTACCTTTTTGACAGTGGTGCAAAGGAAGTCCACATCAGACCTGCGTGTCCACCACTTGTATACGGATGCAAATACCTTAACTTCTCAAGATCATCATCAGAGATGGATCTGATAACAAGAAGAGTTATCGAGAGACTTGAGAACGGAAATGTGACAGATGAGGTACTTCAGGAGTACACAGATCCTGATTCAGAGAAGTATGAAAAGATGGTTGACGAGATCTGCAAGGAACTGCATTTCACATCACTCAGATTCAATAGACTTGACGATATGCTTGAGGCGTGCGGAGTTGAGAAGTGCAAGCTCTGTACATACTGCTGGGATGGCAAGGAGTAAGCTGCGGATGACGGCGATGCCATATGCGGCAGACAGTTTCATATATAAAATAATCAATTTGTATTAGCAAGAAAAATGGTGACAGGGATATGGCATTAGAAAATTCAAAAGAAATCACAAAAGAAATCACAATAGAAGAGATACAGGAACTGGATAAGGATTCGTATCAGATGGTTGACATCAGGGATGAAGTTGAGATATCCCACGGAGCCATCCCGGGTGCGGTGACAGTTCCTGCGGACAGTCTGATGCCGGAGCATTTGGCGGAGACCGCAGGTGAACTGTTCCCCGCAGAGGAATATATTTCCGGGGACAATTCAAAAGGGAAAAAACTCATCATCTGCTGTACCCACGGAACCAACAGTATTCCGCTGGCGGAGAGATTTGCAGAGCTTGGATACGATGCAGTGAGCCTAAAAGGCGGTTATATATCATGGCTGCTCTACACCATGGGAAAGCAGGAGCAGACTGACATATGTGCCGATGTGGAGAAGAGTCTCCGCAAGAAGTTTCACAAGAAGATATGGTGCAACTTCACAAAGGCCATCAACAGGTATGAGCTGGTGAAGGAAGGCGACAGAATCGCTGTATGTATATCGGGCGGCAAGGATTCTTTCCTCATGGCGAAGTGCTTTCAGGAGCTGAAGAGACACAACAAGTTCCCATTTGAACTTAAGTTCATAGTCATGGATCCGGGGTACAGTCCGGCAAATCGCAAGGTCATAGAGGATAATGCCAGGATGCTGAACATCCCTATCCAGATATTTGAGTCAGATATATTTGACTCAGTATATAATGTTGAGAAGTCACCATGTTACCTCTGTGCCAGGATGAGACGTGGTCATCTGTACAGCTATGCAAAAGAGCTTGGTTGCAACAAGATAGCCCTTGGACATCATTATGATGATGTCATAGAGACTATACTCATGGGTATGCTCTACGGGGCGCAGATGCAGACCATGATGCCGAAGCTTCACAGCACCAACTTTGAGGGCATGGAACTTATCAGACCTCTCTATATGGTGAGGGAGGACGACATCAAAGCGTGGAGAGATTACAACGATCTTCATTTCATACAGTGTGCATGTAAGTTCACGGACACATGTACCACCTGCAACAATGAGGAGACAAAGTCCAAGCGTCAGGAGATCAAGCAGCTCATAGCAACACTCAAGAAGACCAACCCATTTGTGGAGGGCAACATATTCAAGAGTGTGGAGAATGTCAATATAGATACTCTTATTGAGTACAAGCAAGGCGGTGTGAGACACAGTTTTCTGGATACCTACGATGAAAAAAACGGTAAGATAGAATAGACAGCAGATATTTATTTATAAAAAAGGGATTATATCGGATCATGCATAGATTGGTGATTAGATATAGTCCATTTTGTATTTAAAATAATAATTTTATTTTATGTGTTGACATATAATTAAATATATGTTTAAATGTTCATAGATTCAACGAGACATATTAAAAAGGAGATTACTATTATGAAGAAGTACAAGATCGAAGTTGATTGTGCAAACTGCGCAGCAAAGATGGAGGAC